>CAMHDB010000068.1 GCA_946183715.1 uncultured Oscillibacter sp. | reverse complement strand
GTACTCGCCATTCTCGACGGCGACAACCCCCGTTTCGGTACGCCCGTCGTGGAGGGCGCGTCGGTCGAGGGCAAAGTCGTCAAGAACGGCAAGGGGAAGAAAATCCGCGTGTTCAAGTACCACCCGAAGAAGGGCTACCGCCGCCGTCAGGGACACCGCCAGCCCTACACCAAAGTCGAAATCGGCAAAATCAGCGTCTGACATGACGACTGTCACTTTCCGCACCGACGGGGGCCGGATTACGGGCTTCACCAGTCAGGGGCACAGCGGACACGCCGAGGCCGGAAGCGATATCGTCTGTGCGGCAGTCACGAGCGCGATTCGCTACCTTGAGGCCACGGTCAACGACGTGCTGGGCCTCGCCGCGTCGGTACGGGTCCGGGATACGGAACCGCCCCTGATAGCGTTCCGTCTGCCCGGGGGGCTTTCCGCGGAACTGGACGACACCACGCAGGCCTTAATGGCCGGACTGATGGTGTACCTGTCGCAACTGCACAGCGAGTACCCGGACGCCGTGGAAGTCTATGAGGAAACGTAAAACGAAAAGAAAGGGGAATTTACCATGCTTCAGATTGGTTTGCAATTTTTCGCCCACAAAAAGGGCGGCGGCTCTACGAAGAACGGACGCGACTCCCAAGCCAAGCGCCTCGGCCCCAAGCGCGCCGACGGGCAGTTTGTCAAGGCGGGCAACATTCTGGTACGCCAGCGCGGCACCCGGATTCATCCCGGCTTGAACGTCGGAATCGGGAGCGACGATACGCTCTACGCCCGCGCCGACGGCGTGCTCCGTTTCGAGCGCCTCGGACGCGACCGGAAACAGGCTTCCGTGTACGTCGGCGAATAACGCACGACAAGCCCTCCCCGTCATGGGGAGGGCTTTTTATGTGCTGTCACGGGGGAGTTTTCGTCTCCCACACTGTGAGGGTGGCTTTTCCCGCGCTTGACGGGCTTTCGCGCGGCGGGGCAGGACTTTTTACGCGCGGCGGGGCGATTACGGCAGTTCCCATTGTATTTCCCCGGCACCGGAGGCGCGCAGGAAGTCGTTGACGCGCGAAAAGGGACGGCTACCGAAGAAGGCCGGGAGGGTTTTTGTGGCCCTGTACGCGCCCAGCGGCGACGGGTGGCTCGAACAGAATACCCGCGAATCGAACGGAATCCCGGCCTTGTGCGCGGCGTCGCGGGCGTGGTTGCCCCACAGCAGAAACGCGACGGGTTGCGGCAGTCGGGCGCAGACGCGCAGGACTTCCGCCGTGACGCTCTGCCAGCCCCATCCGGCGTGACTGCCCGCCGCGCCCGCCCGTACTGTCAGGGTGACATTGAGCAACAACACGCCTTCTACGGCCCACGGCGTCAAGTCGGGGCCCGACGGCGCGGGGCAACCGATATCCGCCGACAGTTCCTTGAAGATGTTCCGCAACGACGGCGGAATCTTACACCCCGGGTTCGCCGAAAAGGCGAGGCCGTTCGCGACGCCCGGCGTATGGTACGGGTCCTGTCCGAGAATGACGCAACGCGTCTTGTCGGGCGGGGTGAGTTCGAGCGCGCGGAAAATCAGCGGTTGCGGCGGCAGAATCGTCTCCCCGGCGGCGCGGCGCTCCTCCGCGTAGTCCGATAGTCGCGCCGCCTCCTGTACGGCGGACGCGTCCATCAGTGCCGCCCACGCGTCAGGCGTCGTCATGGGCGGGGATGTCGTCGAATACGACGGGAATCCGGCGCTGAAAGTCGCGGAGAAGTGCCGACGCCGTCTGTCTCATTTGCGGGTGTGCGGCGGGCGCGGTACGCAAGCGGAAAAAGTGCCGCCACTCCCGAAGATTCATCGTCACGACGATTTCCGTTTTGAGGCTGTTCGGGAGAATGCTCCGCGCCTCCTGCGGCTGTGCGCCGAGTTCCAGCAGGCGGAAGTAGTCGCGCTCCGCGGCCTCCATCGACGCCTTCCAGATTCCGAACGCGGGGCTGTCCTCCGTCCAGAAACAGGGGCGAATAAACGTCAACTCGTTCCCGAACTTGTCCTGACTGTAGTTACAGTAGCGCGTGCTCTCCTGACTGTAGCTCGCAATCCGGTGGCGGACAATCTCGTGGCTGACGCCCCGGTCGCAGATAACCAGTACGCTGACTTTCCCGTGTTCGATGACGGATTCGTGTCCGCGCGCGAGCAGGTTTTTCAGGAATTTCCGGTAGGACGTGTCGGAGATGTTGCCCTCGCTCTTGTAGCAGATACGCCCCATGCGTTCAATATTTTTCACCATGGCGAGGCCGTCGAAGTCCTCCAAAAACTCGTGGGACGGTTCTATGATTCGCAACGCGTTCGCTCCTTTCGCTGTAAACGGGGACGGTCTCCCGCCCCCGTCGCGGTATTTACTTGGACAGGTCAGCGGCCAGCGCGTCGGCGAGGGATTCCACGTCGGCGACGTTCTGCTCGCGGCAACTGGAATTGATAGTCACGCTGACATCGTCGCCGAGGACGGTCATTTTCTTCATGCCGGAGAGCGCTTCTTTGATGAGTTTCCCCGACTGAATCGCCCACGAGCCGTTCTCGATAATGGCGCAAGTGCGGTTCTGGAGGTTCAGCGCCTTCATGTCGGCGAGGAAATTGTGCATGGGCGGGAAAATGCCCAGATTGTACGTCACCGACGCGAATACGATGTGGCTGTACTTGAACAGGTCGGAAATCAGGTAGCTGACATGCGTGCTCGATACGTCGTACAGGCGGGTATTCGTGACGCCCTTCGCGGCGAGTTTGGCGGCGAGTAACTCGGCGGTGTTCTCGGTGTTGCCGTACATGGAGGCGTAGACAATCATGACGCCCTTTTCTTCCGGCGTGTAGGTGCTCCAATGCTGGTACTTGTCGAGGATGTAGCCGAAGTCCTTGCGCCACACGGGGCCGTGGAGCGGGCAAAGGTACTTGATATCGACTTTCGCGGCCTTCTTCAAGACGGCCTGCACCTGCGGGCCGTACTTGCCGACGATGTTCGTATAGTAGCGGCGGGCCTCGTCAATCCATTCGCGGTCGAAGTCGAACTCGTCGGCGAACAGCTTGCCGTCGAGGGAGCGGAACGACCCGAACGCGTCGGCGGAGAACAAAACGCCGTTGGTGGTGTCGAACGTCATCATAGCCTCGGGCCAGTGTACCATAGGGGCCATGACGAACGCGACAGTGTGTTTGCCGAAAGAGGCCGTGTCGCCTTCCTTGACTTCCCGGATATTGTCGCCGTTGAGGGTGTAGCCGAAGTTCCGGAGGAACATGGCGGCTTTCGCGGTCATAATCATCTGCACGTCGGGCCAGCGGAGGAGGATTTCTTCCAGCGTGGCGGCGTGGTCGGGTTCGACGTGGTTAATGACGAGGTAATCCAGCGGACGCCCGTCGAGTACGGCTTTGACGTTTTCGATGAACTGACGCCCGACGGCCCAGTCGGCGGTATCGAAAAGGACGGTCTTTTCGTCGAGCAGGACGTAGGCGTTGTAGGACACGCCGTGGTAGAGGGGGTGGATATTCTCGAACAGGGCCAGTCGGCGGTCGTTGCCGCCCACCCAGTACAGGTCGTCCGTCACCTTGCGATAGCAATTCATACAGTTTCCTCCGTTTCTGTTTACACGCGCCCGAACCCGTCCATGTACTCGGGCGGGAAGGGCGGCTGTGCAATCGGTTTCATGGCAATCGACATCAGCTTGAAAGGGTTGTCGTCGGCGGCGATACGGTTCGACGAGAGCGCCCCGCAGCGGCGGCAACGGTGGATTAGCGCCCACTCGCCGCCCTTGCGTACCCAAACCGCGACGGGTTCCATAATCCCGCCGCAGTCGGCGGCGCGGTCTCCCGGCTCTACGTCCAAGTGCAGACTGTGCAGGCAGTTGGGGCAGTGGTTGCGGTGTCCGCTCGCGGCCCCGTCCGGGAATACCGCCCGCCCGCACACCTTACAGGTAAAGCTCTCGTCACACGGATGGGTCTTGTAGTAACCCTTTTCGTACTGTCTCCGTTTGTTCTCACGGTTCATTGGGATTCCTCCTGAAAGTTTGTCGACACTCCCGGGAGGCCTTGCGCCAACCTCCCGGTCAGCGCACAAGTCCCAAACCGTTACGCGGATTTCTCAAAAGTCATTCTCCTTACTGTCATTATACTTCGATTTCAATAAAGCCGTCGGGGGTTTCGCCGCAGTGCGGGCACATCCACCCGGCGGGAATGTCCTTGAACGCCGTGCCCGGCTTGACTTCGTTCTCGGGGTCGCCCCGGAGCGGGTCGTACTCGTTGCCGCACCCCGTGCAGACGTAGTATTTTTGGGGCGCGTAGGGCTTCTTCGGCGCGACGCGCTTCATTTTGACCATAGGCGGCGCGGGCTGTTTCTCGCCGGTATCCAGCGCGGCGGTCAGGAGCGGCAGAATCTCCGTGACATCGCCGACAATGCCGTAGTCGCAGTTCTTGAAGATTTTCGCGTTGGGGTCGTTGTTAATCGCCACGACGTAGGCGGCGTCCTTGATTCCCTTCAGGTGCTGGACAGCGCCCGAAATGCCGCAGGCAATGTACAGATTCCCCGTGAATTTCTGTCCGGACATGCCCACGTAGCGGTTGAGGGGCACGTACTGGAGCGTCTCGGCAACGGGACGCGACGAACCAATCGCGGCCCCGGCGGCGCGGGCCAAATCCTCGATGAGCTTCATGTTCCCGCGCTCGCCGATACCCTTGCCCGCGCTGACGACGCGCTCGGCCTGTACAATCGGGGTATCGGCGGGAATGCCGACGGTGAAGTCGTGGCCGTCCTTCTTGAGCGCCGCGACAAGCGCCTCTACTTTGTCCTGCGCGGAACCGTCCTTGAAGAGTATCTTCTTCCGGATACTCGTTTCGGCCTGACGCTGTACGGGGGCCGACGAGGCTTTCCCTGCCTTGCCCAGAATGTGCGCCGCGATAACTACGCGCTGTATCTCGTTGGTACCCTCGTAAATCGTCGTGATTTTGGCGTCGCGGTAGAAGCGCTCGACCTCCATGCCCTTCATGAACCCGGCGCCGCCGAAAATCTGCATGGCGTCGTTGGTGACTTCCAGCGCAATGTCGGACGCGTACTGCTTGGCCATAGCGGCCTCCATGCCGTAGGGGGCGTGGGCCTGTTTGAGTTCGGCGGCGCTGTAGACGAGGAACCGCGCACAGCGTAACTTCGTGGCCATGTCGGCGATTTTGAACGCTATCGCCTGTTGCTGGCAGATGGGCCGCCCGAACTGCACGCGCTCCTTGGAATACTCCACGGCGGCCTCATACGCGCCCTGCGCGATTCCCAGCGCCTGCGCCGCGATTCCGATTCGCCCGCCGTCGAGCGTCGACATGGCGATTTTGAATCCCATGCCCTCCTTGCCCAGAAGGTTTTCCTTCGGGACTTTCACGTTGTTGAAATTCAGCTCACAGGTGGCGGAGGAGCGGATACCCATTTTGTCGTAGTGGTCGCCGAACGTGAAGCCCTCCCAGCCCTTTTCGACTATCAGGGCCGAAATGCCGCGCGTGCCGATTCCGGGCGTAGTGACCGCGAACACGACGTAGGTATCGGCCTCGCCGCCGTTCGTGATGAAGATTTTGTTGCCGTTGAGCAGGTAGTAGTCGCCGCGGTCTTCGGCGGTGGTCTCGGTGCCTCCGGCGTCGGAGCCGGCGTTGGGCTCCGTGAGGCCGAACGCGCCGACTTTCCGCCCGGAACAGAGGTCGGGCAGATACTTTCTCTTCTGTTCCTCGTTGCCGAAAGCCGCGATAGGGTACGTGCCAAGGGACGTGTGCGCGGAGAGGATGACGCCCGTGCCGCCGTCGACGCGCGCGAGTTCTTCCACCGCGATTGCGTAGCTCAGGACATCCGCGCCCGCGCCGCCGTACTCGGTTTCGTAGGGGAGACCCATCAGGCCGAGTTCGCCCATTTTGCGCACGGCGTCGCGGGGGAACTCGTTGTTCTTGTCGAGGGAAAAGGCAATGGGCTTGACTTCCGCCTCCGCGAAAGCGCGCACTTTCGCGCGTAACTCCTCATGGGCCGGGGTGGTCTGGTAGAGCATAAGTTTCCTCCTTTTCGACAAGTGGCGTCTGGTACTTTCACGGACACCCGAAAGCGTGTCCGTGTCATTGAGGAACTGCCCATAGCATAGCCGAAAATCCCGGATTTGTCAATAAAATTCCTTATGGAGGGAAACGAAAAGCCCTCCCCCGTTGCGGCAATGGGGGAGGTGGCACGGAGGGAAAATTGAATAAGCGCGTAATCACGTGATAGAAAGCCGATGCTCCTCTTGCAGCTTTTTTTCGAGCGCGGACAACAGTTCGTCCAATTCCATTTTGGGTTGGGCCTTTAATCCCAAACTTCTTGCAATGCCCTCAGAATCCGTGCTAATTCTCGTATGTAGCGACAGTTTCAAATGGCGATTCACTTCTTTGAAATCGTATGCGTGAATATGAATCGGGTCGCCCAAACGCGCCTGTTGAATATGAGAAAATGAAAACTCCCGGTTGACATAGTCGAGGAAGGGCTTTTGAATGACCAGCGCCAAATGCTTGTTAAGGCGCTCAAAGGTTTCAGACTTATGGTGCATCTGAACCAAAATCGTCTTGGCTGTCATTTTCCAGTTCATTCCGAATGGGCTCTTATTCTCGACATCCGACCTGTCGACAGGAAATCCGTATTCGTGAAGCAAACGTTGACGTTCGGGCCATACGGTGCCTGTTGTATCCATTGTTTGCAGTTCGATACCCGCGAAATCTTTGACCTTTCCATCCTTTACCGAGGCAAGAAAGTAATCCACGTTTCCGCCGGGAATGGACACTTCGGGAACGACGTATAACTCGTTACCGGGTTCATGCAACGTGAGCAAATGCAGGCAATCGATGAAAATCTGATTGCCCTCCAAAAGGCGGTTCGGGCATATGATGACAGGATTGCTCTGATAACTGACCGTACAAGTTCCAATCGCCGTTTCAGGAGCACTTTTGCGGACTTTGTAGCATTTTTTCTTGGAATACGGACAAATCTGCCGCTCCACGGCACGCGTTAAATCGGCGTTTTCCTGACAATACACACCGAATAATTCTGTAACCCTGTTCATCCATAATTCCCCCGTTCAAGGAAAGAGGCGTTGTATACAACCTCTCCGCACCGCCGTTTGGCGATGGAAATATATTCGTCGGCAATATCAATGCCGACAGATTTTCTGTTATATTGCATGGCGACGAAGCATGACGTTCCGGTTCCGACAAAGGGGTCAAGCACAATGCCCTCCGGAGGACAGGTTAAAATAACGGGTGTACGGCATAAATCGGATGGATACGGGGCAAAATGGGATGTACGTCCTTGCGTGTCTTCTGGGATAATATCCCAAATATCGCCCGGCTTACTCCCTTTCGGGTGATATTTGAGGAAATAAAATCCCTTTTCGCGCAATTCCCGCGCCCTTCCCGACACCATCTCGGAATCGGAATGCGTCGCGCGTTGCGCGCCTTTGATAATCATCCTGAAATCGGATATTTCTCCCCTTTCGACCTGCCGTAAGATGTCGTTCAGCGCCTGACAGGCGTCCTGTTTCTGTTCATCTGTAAGAGCCGTGGAAAGCTCTATTTTGCGCTTGTACCGGACACCCGTAACGCCCGTAGCGGATACAACCGCTCCGTTCACGACTTTCGCGCTTTTGGGCGCATTCCTGACGCTGTCAATATCATAGTAATAGTTTTTATCCCGCTTGACGAAATGAAACAAAGGTTCATAGACGTTGCGCAGTCTGTCCTTTGTGTTATCTAATCCGCCTTTTACTTTGTTCCAGATAATCGTATTTCGGAGAATCCACCCTTTGTCCGTTAAGGAGATGGAAACCCGCCACGGAATATTGAGCAGTGACTTTTGATAATAAGTGTCGCCAAGGTTCAGCCAAAAAGACCCCGACGGCTTTAATACGCGGTAGACTTCCATAAACACGCTTACAAGATTTCCGATATACTCGTTATAATCGGCCTCCATACCGATACCGCCGTTAGCGTACTGTCGTTTTTTCCAATACGGCGGGCTTGTTATGCAACAGTCAATGGAATCATCCGGAAAGAGTTTGAGCGTGGCGAGCGCGTCGCCCACATAAAACAATGGCGAGACGTTTTTAGTGTTTACATATTCCAAAAATGCCTTGTCCATCTTTCCGCCTCATTTCCAAACTGACCGGGGGTGGTATACCGTCGCTGTATTTTTTATTATGTTCGATTTTCCCTTGGATTGCAAGCGGTTTTTCGGATTTTACCACAAGAGAAAAAAATTCGTCAGATTATACAAAATTAAAGCGAATTTCTGGACTTTATTGAGTGCTCTAGATAGAAAGACGTTTCCGTGCCCGGTTCAAGCGCGGAAACGTTGGTTTTTATTGTCAGGCTCCGGCGAAGCGAAAGACGATTCCAATCACGGCGGCGAGGGCGATAAAGACAATGGGGTGCAGGTCGCGCACTTTCGGGACGGCGTTCGTGAGCACGAGCAACAGCGCCGCGAGTACGAGCTGTGGCCACAAGAACAGGTGTTCGCCGCTGACGGAAATGCGGTTCACGAAGCCGTCCCCGGCGATGCGGATACCCGTCAGGACTTCCAGAAACACGCTCACGCAGGCCGCGCCAATCAGGCCCGTAGAGGCGGGGCGGAGGCCGTAGAAGGCGCGCTCTACCCACGGATTCGCGCGGAAACTCCGCAGGAACGCCGCCACGATGAGAATGACGATAATCGACGGCGTGACCTCCCCGAGCGTGGCGACGAGCGCCCCCGGGACGCCCGCGACGGTAAAGCCGACGTAAGTCGCCATATTGATACCAATCGGGCCGGGCGTCGATTCGGACACTGCCAGCATATTCATTAAGTCGGTATAGGTATACCATCCGGTGGTCTCGCCGATGTTTTTCAGGAACGGCAGGGTAGCCATGCCGCCGCCGAC
>CAMHDB010000067.1 GCA_946183715.1 uncultured Oscillibacter sp. | reverse complement strand
GACTGACGGCGCCGCACCACGAGAACGCGCCGCTTTCGAGTACGGCGCCCGCCGGAAGCGTGACGGTTTCCAGCGCGCCGCAGGAGTTGAACGCGTTCTCCCCGACGGTCTCGACGCTCTCGGGGAGTGTCAGCGTTTGCAGGGAGCAGTACTGAAACGCCTGTTTCGGGATTGCCGTCACGCCGTCCTTGACCGTGACGGCCCCTTTGACGCCGCCGCAGTTGTAGAACGCGGCCTGCCCGATTTCGTCGGCGTAGGCGACGAAGTACAGGCTCTCCAGCGTGGAACAGCCCTCGAAGGCCGACGCACCGATTTTGGTCACGCTGTCGGCGACGGTAGCCGTCACCAGCCGCCCGCAGCCGTGGAAGGCGTGCGCGCCGATAGCCGTCACGCCCGATACGATTTCGACGGACAGGTCGTGGTTATTGGAGTAACTCCCGGTGTAGCAGGGCGACCATGTATAGCACTCGGAGTAATCGGACATGGGGCCGGAGCCGTTGTAGAGGACATGACTGACGGCGCCGCACCACGAGAACGCGCCGCTTTCGAGTACGGCGCCCGCCGGAAGCGTGACGGTTTCCAGCGCGCCGCAGGAGTTGAACGCGTTCTCTCCGACGGTCTCGACGCTCTCGGGGAGTGTGAGCGTTTGCAGGGAGCAGTATTGGAAGGCCTGTTTGGGGATTGCGGTTACGCCGTCCTTGACCGTGACGCCCCCCGTGACACCGGAGCAGTTGTAGAACGCGGCCTGCCCGATTTCGTCAGCGTACTCAACAAAATATAGGCTTTCCAGTGTGCCGCAACCCTCGAAGGCCGACGCGCCGATACTCGTTACGGTGTCGGCGACGGTGGCCGTCGCCAGCCGCCCGCAGCCGTGGAACGCGTGCGCGCCGACGCCCGTCACGCCTTCCGCGATTTCCACGGACAGGCTGTGGTTATTGGAGTAGGAGCCGGCGTAGCAGGGCGACCACGTGTAACTGTCGGTGTAGTCGGCCATGGGGCCCTTGCCGATGTAGCGCACGCTCGCGACGGCGCCGCACCACGAGAACGCGCCGCTTTCGAGTACGGCGCCCGCCGGAAGGGTCACGTCGGTGAGGTCTCCGCAGGAGTTGAACGCGTTTTCCCCGATGCTTTTCAGGCTTTCGGGGAGCGTGAGCGAGCGCAGGGAGCAGTATTGGAAAGCCTGTTTCGGGATTGCCGTCACGCCGTCCTTGACCGTGACGCCCCCCGTGACGCCGGAGCAGTTGTAGAACGCGGCCGCGCCGACGCTGTCGGCGTAGCGGACAAAGGACACGTCGGCCAGCTTGGAACAGCCCTCGAAGGCCGACGCGCCAATACTCGTTACGCTCTCCGGCACGTCCGCGGCGGCCAGCCGCCCGCAGCCTTGGAACGCGTGCGCGCCGACGGTCGTCACGCCCGTGGCGATTTCGACGGTAACATCGTGGTTGTTGCTGTAGCTTCCGGCATACCATGGTGTCCATGTGTGGCGGCCGGTGAAATCGGCCATGGGGCCCGTTCCGGTGAGCAGTACGTGACTGACGGCGCCGCACCACGAGAACGCGCCGCTTTCGAGTACGGCGCCCGCCGGGAGGGTTACGTCGGCGAGCGCGCCGCAGCTGTTGAAGGCGTTCTCGCCGATAGTCGTCACGCTGTCGGGGATGACGACGCGCGTGAGTTTCGCGCGGTTCTTGAACGCGTCCTTCCCGACAGCCGTCACGCGGACTCCCGCGACTTCCGTCGGAATTTCCGCCTCCGTGATGTTCGCGGTAGCGGACACCACCACGCCGGAAGCGTTGATGCGGATACTGCCGCCGGGAAGGCTGTAGTCCGTGGCGGACGCCGACCGCATGCAAATCAGCAGGAGAAAGACGCCCGTCAGAACGCTGAATAAGTGTTTTTTCATGGTTGCGCCTCCCATTCTTCAGATTCTCAGCGCATATTATAGCAGACGGACAGGGGCGCGTAAAGGGGATTCCGTGTTAAGTTTACCTTACAATTTCTTTACAGGGCTGTAACATGACGACCCCTCCCGTTGCGGGGAAGGGTTCGCGTCAGTCGGGGAGGGAAAAGAGAATCATGCCGCCCTTTTCGGGTTTCCCGGTATTCCAGAGCTTGCGGAAGTCCAGCCAGCGGGCCGCGCCGTAAGTGACGGCTTTCGCCATAAGGCTGTCGGGGCGCTCGTCGAAGCCCGTCAGGAGGAACCAGTGCCACTCGTAGAACTCGAACTCGGGGGAGTCGTGGAGGAGGAGCAGGAACGGCACCGGGCAACGGTTTTGAATCTGCTGGCGGAGGGCGTCGGCGGCGCGGTCGCAGGATTCCTCGCCGCGGAGCGCGCCCACGTAAGGAGGATTCCGCGCGCCGATACTCCGGAAGTAGTCGGACACGCCTTCCTGATAGATTTCCAGCCGGTCAATACCGCGCATACGGGGATGGAGGAAGGGCTTGACCTTTTCGGAGAGCAACAGGTAATTGCGGCGGTTGAGCTGTGCCGGGTCGAAGGGAATCAAATCGGCGCGGCCCATGCGGAGGGCGAAGTAGACGCACGAATCGCAGGCCGTGACCGCCGCACAGCCGCCCATGCGCATAAACCAGCCGGGAAACCAGTCCTGATTCCAGCCGTAAGCGCCGTCGATGGTAAAATGTTCTAGTTCCAGACGCATTGCGATTCCTTCCTAGGTTGATTTTGTCTCGTCCGCAGGCGGGAATAAGTCGTCGAGGCCCTCCGGGGACGGCTCTACTTGCGGAATGCCGTCGACATGGGGGATGCCGTCCAAGTGGGGGAGGTTGCGGATTTTGTGTACGGTCTCGGAGTCCTCGGTGTAGACCTCGGCGAGTGCGTGTACGTACACCTCCTCGGGGGTCTCCGGCGCGGGTTCCGCGACAGGCTCCGGTTCCACGGCGATTTCCGGGACGTGCTCGGGCTCTGCGGCAATTTCCAGCACAGTTTCCGGTTCCGGGACTTCTTCCGGTACCTCCGAAACTGCTTCCGGGGCACCCGGGATTTCCTCCGGCGTTTCCGGGACTTCTTCCGGTACTTCCGGGGCTTCCTCCGGCGTCTCCGGGACTTCTTCCGTTGCCTCCGGGGTTTCGGTTACTTCTTCCGGCTTCTCCGGGGCTTTCGGCAACGGCGGCGTCCAGCCGTGTAATTGCTCTTCTATGCGCTGTATCTCCGCCTCCTGAAACTCCCCTTGGCTAATCCAATCCTCCCGGAACGCCTCGTACACCGCCCGGCGCGTAAATGTTTTCGTCTCGTCGAATATCCCCGACGGCAACTCCGTCACGGGCGTGTCCGGCTCGGTGTCGCGCGGCAGGATACGCTCCCGCTTGCACCACGCCACCGCGCCGTAATAGGGGTGTACGCGGCGCTTGTCGCGGCGCATACGCGCCCAGCGCAAGTCCATAGCCTCGTCTTTCGGGGCCAGCAGCATCGCGAGTTCGCCCATGGTCATGTGATTTTCGAGGCGGAGGCGGTTGTCGGAGTACACGACGCCGCGCCGCTTGGCCAGACGGGCCATTTTTTCAAACAGCGGGTTGTCGCGCCCGACATCCGCGAACGGGCATTCCTCCATGAGTTCGGCGACGGTCACGACTTGGTATCCGTACCGGTGCAGGATTTCCAATTGCAACGGCAGGCCCCACGCGACGGGAGTACGGCGGGCCATATTGTAGCCGTCCTTCTGGAAGATAATCTGTCCGCAGAAAAAGTCGGGGTTCTGTTCGAGGGCGGCGCGCATGGGTTCCGTCATGGCGACGATTTCGGCCTCTAAGGCCTCCTGTCCCTTCTTAGTGGAAGGGAGCCACCCGGCGCCGTCGAACGACGCCGCCAAATACTGGTACCCCATGCGGTCGTACACGTCGTAGCTCGTAAAGCCGCCGCTGAGGCCGTCGACGTAGTGCGGCGGGCGGCCCATGGTAATTTCGTACTGGTAGCGCTCCTTCATCCAAATGTCGAGGCGGCGCAGGTCGCCGACGGCGCTGTGTACGGACCCGTAGTGTACGCGCCGCGCGTAGACGAAGGGCTTCTTGCCGAACAGGATGTGGCGGTAGCCGTGGTTGGTAATCTGGTGGCCCTCGGCGAGCATGCGCCGGATGATACGGTCATTGTGTACGGCGCCGCCGAACTCGTCCTGATGGATGTCGGGGTAGTGGTCGAAGCGGATACCGCCCCACGCCGCCGAACCTTCCCGGCCCGCCTTGTCGGGGTAGTTCATGCCGGTATCGCCGATAACGTCGAAGGTGCCCTTAGCGTCGAACTCGGCGAGGGCGTCGAGGATGAGGTCGGTCAGGGCGCGCCCGTGGAACTGGTCGGGGGCGGCGGGGAGGTTCATGGGGCCGTCGTCGAAGGTCATCGCGCAGATACGCTCCGGGGTTCTGACGCGTTCGATACGCCGCGCGTAGCCGATGTGCGGGACTTCCTCCGGGAGAAGGTGCGCGGACTTCAGGATTTGTTTCCCCGCTTTCCCCGCCTTGACTATCAGGGACATTTATTTGCTCACTCCTCCAATGAAATCGTCAAACACACATTTTACGGCAAACGCGGCCCATTTGCAATAGGAAAGCGGCCCCGCGCCCGACTTTCTCCGCCGCGCGTACTGGCTGGCGGCAGTCCATACGGCTTTACTCCTCCGGCCCTCCGTCCGGGCCCCGGCGAGTAAGGCCGCCTTGACGGCACCGGGTGTCAGGGCGTCGGCCTGTACAATCGTGACGCCGTTGCCGATTTCGCGGGGGGTATGGGCGTCGCTCCCGGCGAACCCGCGCAGGCCGTGCGCCGCCGCGAACTCCGCCGCCATTGCGTTGGCTTTCCGGTTCTTACGCTCGGCGCGGCTGTTCCAGACCTCGATACCGTCGACGTACTCCGCCGCGTATTCGGCGCGGTCTTGTCTTTTCGTATGCTCGAACGGGTGCGCGAGTACGGCGATACCGCCCTGCGCGTGTATTTCGGCGACGGCCCCGGGGAGTGTCCGCGCGCTGACGGGCTCCGTGACGAACCATCCCAGCAGGTGTCCGGCGTCCGTCGACACCTCCACGCCCGGAATTAACAGCAGTCCGGGCAGGCCGGCGCGGTACTCGTCCTCCGGCAACGTGTGATTGTGGTCGCAGACCGCGACGCCGTGCAGTCCGGCCTCCCGGGCGCGCGCCGCGATTTGCGACAGCGGCATGACGCCGTCCGGGGAGTGGTACGAGTGTATGTGCATGTCCAGACGGATTTCCATAGCGATTTCCTCTCATTCCCGGGAGTGTCCTTCCGCGCGGGGACTAGTCCCGGCGGGTCAGGAGCGTGTTACCCAGATATCGGAACATCGGCGCGGGGTCGCGCCAGCTCGACAACGCCTCTTGCGCGAACAGGCAGTCGGGGAGCGCCGCGAAAAATGCGCGGAAACGCCCGTGCCGGAGTAAGCTAAACATGGCGGCGGTGTCGTTGAGCAGGAAGCGCATCCGGACGCCTTCCCGGTAGTCGCGGGGGGCGTAGGGCGCGGGGACGCCGGCGGCGGCCTGTACGTAGCGGAGCGCCAGCGGACTGCGCGCCTTTTCCGTCAGCGGGAAACTTCCCCAGATTCGCGGGTTGACCTCCAGCACGCGCCCGCCCTTAAATTCCACCATGGCGAGGCCCTGAAAGCCGAACGACTTCAACAATTTGTGGGCCTGTTCGACGAGGTGGTCGTTGTAGATACTGTCACAGCACGACGAGGGCCCGCCGGAAATCGGGTACTCCCGGACGCGGCGGTGACAGAGCGCGCCCAACAGCGCGCCGTCGCGGCCCATCAGCAGACTTGCCCCGGCGGCCTCTCCCTGTACGTACTCCTGCACGAGCGGCGCGGCGTCGTAGGCGCCCATGGCCGCGACGGCGGCCCGCCATTCCTTTTCGTCGCGGGCGATTCGGTAGCGCTCTTGGGCCTTGAGGCCGAACTTCTCCCCGCAGTGGGGCTTTACGACGACCGGGTAGGCGTCGGGCTTGCCTTGGTACTCGAACGGCACCGGGATTTTGAGTTCCAGACAGCGGCGGTGTACGGCCTCCTTATCGTTGAGGGCGTCGAGGGAGCCGGGGGAGGCTATCAGGAAGCGCGAGAGTGTGCGGAAGCGTTCCCGTTGCCACGAGACCACATTCAATGTCGCGGCCCCGGTGCAGAACAGTATCGGCGCGTCGTAGCGTTCGAGGAGGGCGAGGAGGTATTCGGAATAGTTCGGGTCGGAGGCGGAACCGGGCAGCCAGTGGCGTTCGGCGACGTAGCGCGAGGCGAACGCCGGCGGCGTCCACGGACAGTCGGCGCGGGTCTGCGCCGCCACGACGCGGTATCCGGCGCGCCCGAGTACGCGCACCGCCGCGAGCGACGCCCGATATTTCGCGTCCGTGATGAGAACCGTCTGCATACTGCCACCGCCTTTCCCGCACAGTATAGCAAATCCCGCGGCGGATTACAAGCCGCCCCGCGCCCCGTCAGCGATTTCTTTTCCACACATTTTCCAATCGCTTCTTGACAGCGTTCTTGCGGGATGTTACAGCAATCCAAGAAATTATTGCGAATGTAACTTGATTATTCTGAAAAAAGTATTATAATACTTTTTGGAGAAATGGGGTGAAAACTTGGATGAAAGAAGCGTCTCGCTTCTTGGCTTTGTCATAATAATTGTTTTCCAAAGTGATTCAGATTCCTAATTATTATGTGAGTTGAAATAAGATGAAACCATCAAGTCCCGGAGACTTTGGAGCGGTCACACGGAAAGGAGTTGTTCGATTTGAAAACGCGGAAATGGATTGCGCTGGCGCTGTCGGCCCTGTTACTGTTGGCACTGGCGGCCTGCGGCGGCACTGCCGAATCCGAACCCGAACCCCGGCAGGAGCCGAACGCGTCCACGGAGGCCATGATTGAGGCCGAAACCGCCAATCAGCCCGCCGAGGCGGAGGAAATCACAGTCCCGGAGGGCACCCCCGTCGAGGCGGCGTGGATTTACGTACAGGGCTACGAGTGGGGCCCGGGCGTACCCAAGCTGATTTTGCAGTTGCCGACGGTGCCGGGGAGCGTGTCGAAGGACGACGCGCTGGCCTATACGGCGGGCGTCAAGCGCGACATCACGGAAGTCGGCTTTTCCGACAGCGCGGGCGAGTACACCGGCGAGCCGTCGGCCTACGTCACGATTGAGATGGACACCACCTATCAGACGAGCGGCTCCCCGTTCACCTACAACACCGCGATTTTCATGAACCAGTGGTCGGAGAACTACCCGGTAGTGGCGTCTGTGACGGCGGACGGCGTGACCTACGTCGTCGACGACGACCTAATCAACGCCCGGATTTGCCCCGAAACCGAGGCCTTCAGCGACCGGGGCGAATACTCCGGCGAGTACCTCAACCGCATGACGAAGGAAATGGAGGACTACACCCTCCGTTACGCCGCCAATGCCCCCGAGGCGCTCTTGAATGACGGCGTGCAAAACCCGCTGATTATCTGGCTCCACGGGCAGGGCGAGGGCGGCACCGATGTCGATATCGAGCTGATTGGCAACGAAGTCGTGGCGCTCAACCGCGAGGAGATTCAGTCGCAGTTCACGACGCCCGGCGGCGCCGACGGGGCCTACGTGCTGGCCGTGCAGTGCGAGACGTACTGGATGGACGGCGGCGACGGCTCCAACAGCGGCGGCGACCTCATGTCGCGCTACACCGAAATCCTGATGGACACCATCGAGTATTTCGTGCAGGACCACCACGACGTTGACCCGAACCGTATCTATCTGGGCGGGTGCTCCAACGGCGGCTATATGACGATGAATATGCTGGTCACTTACCCCGACTACTGGGCGGCGGCGTACCCGAATTGCGAGGCCTACGCGTGGGCCGTGTTCGAGAAGGACGCCGACGGCGAATACGCCCGCGACGAGAACAACGGCTACGTGCTCACCGCCGACCGCTGGATGACCGACGAAAAGATTCAGGCCATCAAGGACATTCCCATCTGGTTTGTACAGGCCCGTCAGGACCCGGTTGTGAATCCTATGCTGTTCTCCATGCCGACCTACAGGGCGCTCTTGCAGGCCGGGGCCGAAAACGCGTGGTACTCCATGTTCGACACCATCCCCGGAACCGACGACCCCTCCGCCGAATATATGGCGCATTTCGCGTGGGTGCGGACGTTCAACAACGAAGTCACGGGCGTGCAGAACCGCGACGCCATTCTCAACGGCCCGGAAGATGAACGCATGGGCTTTGACCCCGACAACAACGGCGGCGGCTCCGAACAGGCTGCCGACGCCAACGGGACGTATGACAATCTTTTCGCGTGGATGAACGCGCAGAAGAAAGCGTAAGCGTTTCGCCCTCCCCGACAGCGGGGAGGGCTTTTTTACGGCAGCACGACGCCCGTGATATGCAGACAGCGGAGTTTGCGGTAGTCGTAGCTGGATAACGGACGGTTGTCGGCGTCCTGCGTGTGGGCGGCGAGGAGAATTTCCGGCGCCGCCGCCACGACCACCGGACAGTGTCCGTAAGTCACGCCGTCGAAGGACAGTTGCACGATGTCGCCGGGCTCCAGTTCCGCCACCCCGCACGGACGCCCCACCGGGCCTATGCTCTGTTTGTCGCGTGTCAGGAAATTCCACAGGTATTCGACGCCCGTCCACGCCGGGGCGCGCCGCGCCGCGCTGACGTAGTACCAGCCGAACGTCGGCGTAAAGTTCATCACGCCCCCGCCCGCCCGGATACACTGCGAGGCGAAATTCGTACAGTCCCCGCCGATTTCCTCGAAGTCGTAGTAGGCCGGATTCCGCCCGAACGCCCACTTGTGCGCGTAGGCCACCGCCGCCCCGCGCCGATAGATTCCTTGTTTCATGCGCTCACTCCTTCCCGCCCATTCTATGCGCGCACAGTGATGGAGGGCGACAATACCGCTTGTATTTCGCGCAATAATCTGGTATGATGACCTGTGGATTTCAGAACGCCCTAGGAAGCGATTCTTCTGGATGGGCTATTCCATGTCGCAATCAGTAGTAAGGAGGCTTTTAACAGTTAAAAGAAACCACTGTCAACAACTTAAGAAAATCCAACCAA
>CAMHDB010000066.1 GCA_946183715.1 uncultured Oscillibacter sp. | reverse complement strand
AGCTGACGCGCAACGGACACCCCGAGAGCGTATACGACGCGCTCCGCCCCGCGCTTGCGCCGGAAACCGAACTTGTTTTGAACGCCGACGACCCGCTGTCGTCGTGCTTCGGCCTCGACCGCGACAACGTGACGTGGTTCGGCCTCGACCGCTGTGCCTGTTCCGTGCCCTCCCCCACGGGCGTGTACCACGACGGGGCCTACTGCCCGGTGTGCGGCGGGCGCATGGAGTACGACTACGTACACTACAACCATGTTGGCGCGTGGCGCTGTACGTCGTGCGGGCGGGCGCGTCCCGCGACGCAGTACGCCGCCACCGCGCTGGACTTGCAAAAAGGCCTCCTAACCATCGACGGCACAGTAAACATCGAACTCGCGTTCCGGAGTATCTACAACGTCTACAACATCCTCGCGGCCTACGCGGTCTGTAGACGCTGTGGGGTGTCGGCGGGGACGGCGGCGGGCGTCATCGGGAATTACGTCCTGAAAAACGACAGAATGCAGACCTTCCGCCTCGGCGCACATCACGGTACACTGTTGACAAGTAAGCACGAGAACTCCATCGCCTACGATACCAACCTCCGCTACGTGCAAGACTGCGGCACGGAATGCGTCGTCGTGGTGATAGTCGACGCCGTGAGCCGGAAATACTTCACGAGTGAGACAAGCTGGTTGTGGGACATTGATTTCGACCGCTTGGACAGTCCGAATGTAAAGCGGGTCATCCTGTCGGGGCGCTACTGCAACGACCTCGCGGAGCGTTTCGCGTACAGCGTACTCCCGGCGGAGAAATGGGAAGTCGTGGAGGGAATCCCGGCGGCGGCGGAAAAACTCAAGGCCTCGGGCAACGAGGAAATCTACGTGCTGACCTGTTTTTCCGACCGCGACAAGTTCCTGACGCTGACCGAACGGGAGGCCTAACCATGAATCTGACGATTTTCCGCTTTTACCCCGATTTGATGAACCTTTACGGCAGTTACGCGAATGTCTCGGTACTGTCCCGGTTGCTGGAACGCCTCGGGCACGCCGTGGAAGTCCGCGACGTTGCGCCCGGGGACGCCGCAGGCCTCGCGGACGCGGATTTCCTGTATATGGGCGCGGGGACAGAACGCCGTCAGCAATTCGCGCTGTCCGATTTCCGGCGTCTCGCCGACGACGTGCGCGCCGCCGCCAATGACGGCCTCCCGATGTTGTTCGCGGGTACGGCCATGGAACTCCTCGGGGAGAGCGTCACGGACGCGAACGGGCACACCGTATCCGGAATCGGCCTCGCGCCGTTCCAGACCGTACAGCGCGCGCGGCGGATTGTCGGGGACGTGTACGGGCAGACGGAACTCTTCCCGGAGGCGGTCGTGGGCTTTATGAACAAGTGCGGGGTGATATCGGGTGTCGACAGCCCGCTGTTGGACGCGCTCGACATGGGATTCGGCAACGACGCCGAACACGCCCCCGAAGGCTGGCACAGTGCTAACGTGTACGCCTCGGAGCTGACAGGCCCGCTACTGGTCAAGAATCCGAAACTGCTGGAACACGTCGCCGGGGCGTTACTGACGCGCAAGGGGGCAGTTGTCCCGGACGAGTGGCCCGTCGACGTATGGGCGCGGCAGGGCTACGACGTAACCGCCCGCGAACTCGCCGCCCGGTGCGGCAAATCATAGTAAGGAGTGTTGAGAATGAATAACGCGGGTATAACGGCGCTCAGACAGGACGCCTATTCCCTTCTGGAGCGCGTACCCGACGACAAGCTGTTTACTGTGGTACAGTTTATGCGGGAGATGGAAGCCAGTTCCACACGGGAGCGGAGAGAACAGGAATTGCAGGAACGGCGGGCCGCTTTCAAGCGTCTGCAAGAACTGGTCGATTCCCATCCGCCCATGCCCGATTTGGACGAGGAAAAGGAACTGGCGGAATGGCGGGAGGAGAAGTTCGGCAACGCAAACAATGCCGAATGAGTTTTCTCGCTGTTTCCTTGAATACCAACGAGTGACAACATTAAGGAGTGAGCAACATGGAACTGACCCTAAACCGCGCCGCCGCGAAAGTAGGCCTGTCGGGAATCCGCCGCTTCACCTATCTGGTACGCGACACCCCCGGCGCGTGTGCGCTGACCATCGGGGAGCCGGATTTCGACACCCCCGCGGAAATCAAGGAGGCCGCCAAGGCCGCGCTCGACGCCAACGATACGCATTACCCCCCCGGCAACGGCTACCCCTATCTGCTGGAAGCTATCTCCGACTACGAGGCCCGCGAACACGGCTTACACTATTCCCCCGACGAGATTCTGACGACCGTCGGGGCCACGCACGCCCTGTATATCGCCCTGCGGACGGTTTGCAACCCCGGCGACGAGGTGATTATCCCTACTCCGGCCTTCGGGCTGTACGAGGCGCTCGTGCAGCTCTGCAACGCCGTCCCGGTGATGTTGCCCACGGAGAACAACCGCTTTCAGATTGACCCCGCACAGCTCCGCGCCGCGATTACGAGTAAGACGAAAGCCATTGTACTCACGTCGCCGAACAATCCCACGGGGTGCATTTACACGAAACAGACCCTTGACGCCGTACACGGGATTCTCAAAGACCTTCCGGTTTTCGTACTCTGCGACGACGTTTACAGGACGCTCGTCTACTCCGGGGAGTACCACAGTTTCGCGGAGTATCAGGACATGCGCGACCGCCTGATTATCATCAACAGTTTCTCGAAACCCTACGCCATGACGGGCTGGCGGCTGGGCTGGTGTATGGCAGACGCGCCCATCCGCGAGCGCCTGCAAGTGCTCCTACAGTACAGCGTAACCTCGATACCGTCCTTTGTACAAAAGGCCTGCGTCGCGGCCCTGCACAGCGACACTTCCTATATTGTCGACGCGTTCCGGCGGCGGCGCGACATGGTTTACCGCCGACTGCGCGGCATGGGCCTCGACGTACAGGAACCCGAGGGCGCGTTCTACATGTTCATCCCGATTGCGCGCTACGGCATGGATTCCCTGACGTTCTGCGAAAAAATGCTCACGGAGGGCAAAGTCGGCCTGATTCCGGGAATCTACTTCAATACGGAGGGCTACATGCGCCTGTCCTACTGCTACTCCGACGCCGATTTGAAAGAAGGCCTCGACCGAATCGAACGCTTCCTGAAAACGCTGTGAAAAACAGTCCTTGCCACGGGCGGGAAACTGTGTTACTATAAAGAAGTGTAGCTTTGGACTCGCGGAGTAAGGAGAGAGAGGCCTATGTATCGAACAAGACTGCGGGAAAAATTAGACGAGGCGATTTCGGCGGTGCTCCCGGTCGTCGCCATTGTACTGGCGCTGTCGCTGACGATTGCCCCCGTGACATCGAGCGTACTGCTGGCGTTTCTCTTCGGCGGGGCCATGCTGATTGTCGGGAACATGTTCTTCACGCTCGGCGCGGAACTGTCTATGGAACCTATGGGACAGCACATGGGCGCGCGTATCACCCGCAGTAGAAGGCTGTCGCTGATACTCGTCGTGGGCTTCCTGCTGGGCTTCCTGATTACCGTCTCGGAACCCGACTTACAGGTGCTCGCCAATCAGGTACAGTCCATCCCGAACAATGTCCTGATATTCTCCGTCGCGGGCGGCGTGGGCGTGTTCCTCGTACTGGCCCTCTTGCGTATCCTGCTGGGCGTCCGCTTGCGCACCATGCTCATCGCCTCCTACGGCCTGCTCTTTCTCCTGACGCTCTTCACACCGTCCGATTTCCTCGCGGTCGCGTTCGATTCCGGCGGCGTCACGACCGGGCCCATGACCGTACCCTTTATTATGGCCTTCGGTATCGGTATTTCCGCCATCCGCAGCGACAGGCACGCCGCAGACGACAGTTTCGGCCTGATTTCGCTGTGCTCCGTGGGGCCGATTATCGCCGTACTGCTCTTGAGCCTCATCTACCGCCCCGACAGCGCCGACTATGCCGAAACTGTCGTGCCCACTATCGCGCACTCCATCGAACTGCGCACGCTGTTTCTTGACGCTTTCCCGACGTATCTGGAAGAAATCGCGCGGGCACTGCTCCCTATCGCCGGATTCTTCGGAATCTTTCAGATAGTCAGTCTGCGCCTCGGCAAAAATACCCTGATTCGTATCGGAATCGGCATTCTTTACACGTACATCGGGCTTGTCGTGTTTCTGACGGGCGTCAACGTGGGCTTCATGCCCGCCGGTACTTACCTCGGGCAGACCCTCGCCGAACTCCCCTTCCGCTGGGTCGTCATCCCGATTGGCATGCTTATCGGCTTCTACATCGTCAAGGCCGAACCCGCCGTCTACGTCCTCATGCGGCAGGTGGAGGAACTCACCAACGGCGCGGTCTCCGGACAGCTCCTGCAACGTACTTTGTCCGTGGGCGTCGCGGTCTCGATTGGGCTGGCGCTCTTCCGGGTGCTCACCGGGCTTCCGATTCTGTACTTTGTCCTCCCCGGCTACGCCCTCGCGCTGGGCCTGACGTTCCTCGTACCCGACATCTTTACCGCAATCGCGTTCGACTCCGGCGGCGTGGCCTCCGGCCCCATGACGGCGACGTTCTTACTGCCGTTCGCGACGGGCGCCTGTCTGGCCGTCGGCGGGAACGTCGTGACCGACGCCTTCGGCGTCGTCGCCATGGTCGCCATGACGCCCCTTATCGCTATCCAGCTTCTGGGCCTCGCCTACCGCCTGCAAGGGCACGGCAAAGAGATTGAGACGCCCGCCGGGGAGGACCCGTTCGCCGCGCTGGACGATTACGCCATTATCGAACTGTAAGGAGGGGGAGAGCGTTGTATCTGATGGTAACAGTCATGGACCGGAAACGCCTTCGGGATTTCATCTCCCTGTACCGTATCCACCAAGTCTACGTGAATATGATTATGCTCGGGCACGGCACCGCGCGCGGGGAACTGTTGAGCTTACTGGGCCTGACGGGTTCGGAGCGCGCCGTGTCGCTGGCGCTGGTCACGGGCGAGAAGTGGCAGACGGTCAAGCGCGACCTCGAACAGAAAATCCGGATTGACATTCCGGGTACGGGAATCGCGTTTCTTGTGCCGCTGAGCAGTATCGGCGGGAAGCGGGAACTTCGGTTCCTGACCGACGGGCAGAACTGGAAGAAGGGAGCGGAGAGCGTCATGCAGGGCACGAACCGGGAACTGTTGGTGATTATCAGCAATCAGGGCTACAACGAACTGGTCATGGACGCGGCGCGGGACGCGGGCGCGCACGGCGGGACAGTCTTGCACGCGCGCGGGACGGGCATGGAGCGCGCCGAAAAGTTTCTGGGCATTTCGCTTGCTTCCGAGAAGGATATTACGCTGATTGTCACGAAAACCGCCGGGAAAAACGCGATTATGAAGGCGGTCATGGAAAAGGCGGGCATGGGCACGCAGGCGGGGGCGATTGTGTTCTCGTTGCCCGTGACGAGTACGGCGGGACTGCGCCTGCTCGACCAAGACGACGAGACCCCGCCGCCCGAATCGAAACCCGACAGCGAATAAGCAAAGCCTGTCCGAAAGCCTTTCGGACAGGTTTTTGTCAGCCCACGCACTTTTGACAGGGCGTCAAACCGCGCGCCTCGGCCTCGGCGAGTGTGGCTTCGTAGTAGGTGCCGCCGTTGCAGTGGTTGTCGTAGTGGTAGCGCTTCCCGGTCTTGGTGACGTAGACCGTCCGGACGGACGCCGGGGACGGCGCGGGATTTTCGCTAACCGTACTCGCCACGCTCACGGACGGCGCAGACGTAGCGGGTACACTGTCGGGCGGCGTAGACGTTGTGGGCGCGCTGACAGGCGGCGCGGACGGTGTAGCCGTACTCGTAGACGGTGTGGGCGCGGCGCGCTGTCCGGCCTTGTAGCCGTTGTCGTAGCCGACGCCCGCCCCGGCCTTGTAACCGTTGTCATAGCCGACGCCGCTTCCGTCTTTGTAGCCGTTATCGTAGCCGACGCCGCTTCCGTCCTTGTAACCGTTGTCATAGCCGATTCCGGCTCCCTCCTCGTATCCGGTTTCGTAGCCCTGTTTGTATCCGGCGGCCTCCCCGGTCGCGTAGCCCTCCGCGTTGCCCGCCTTCTGCCCTTCCTCGTACCCCTGTTGATAGCCTTCCTCCGTGCCCTTCTGGTATCCGCTCTCGTAGTCGGCGCGGCCTTCCGTGTAGGCGTCCTTCTTCCCGGCGTCGTATCCGGCGTTGGTGCCCTCGGTGTAGCCGCTCTCGTAGCCGTCCACCGCCCCGCGCGCCGCCCCGCTACGCTCCCCGACTATGTACCCGCCTGTCGTACACAGTACCAGACACGCCGCCAGCAGTCCGTACAGCTTCCTCCGCTCCATCCGCAACACTTCCTTTCAGCGGCAGTATAGCACACTCTCCGCCCCGCCTCAACAAAAGTTTCAAAAAACACTTGCAATCCGACAGGCGATGGGATATAATAAGGGCGGCTTGGACGTAAGCGTACTCCAAGCCGCAATTGAAACAGCCAAAGCGTATAAGGCAGGGCGCGGAATGGAAGCAACATTCTACGCCCCTATGCAGGAGACACCACCTCCCGCACAGCAGAAGATTACTGCGCCAAAGCCCATTATAGCCGCTTCTCGCAGTGGAATCAATCGAATTTTCGCGAACAGGCGGTTCTTTACAAAAATGGGACTGTGCGTTATAACTTTCGGCGGCGCGGGGAATCGGAACCCCTGCGCCGCTTTTGCTGTTTCAGCGGAAGCGTCACGACCGGGGGACGGGATTCCGTCCTTTCCGGGGCGCGCCGTTGAGAACAGGCTTACAGGAAAAGGAGGCATGATGAAGGGGAAGAGAATCTGGATTTTGATGTTATGCTGTATGCTGGTACTGTCGCTTGCGGCGGTGCCGGGGCGTGCGGCGGATACTGGCAAAACGTACACGGTGACGATTACAAGCCAAATTTGCAGGGAAGATGGCACTTGGTACGCTGGCACAAATCGCAAGCCTCAATATCAGGCCGGACAAACTGTCACGGTAACTCCCAGCTTGGTCGTTGTAACACATGATGACGTGCAATTTCAAGGCTGGGAACTTCCGGACGGATTGACGCTCACTACAGGGGACGAAAATACAGAGGAAATCGCGTTTGTCATGCCGGAGCGGGATATTACCCTCACCGCGTCTTTCAAAATTATCGTTCCCCTCTATGGTTTCAGCGTCTCGAACAACATCACTGGGTCGAGGCTCGGCGGGGCCGTTCCGGCTGGAAATCACAGGCCCGTATCGTGCGGAGAAGTGGAAGGGTATTGGTTCGTGGAGTGGGAAAATCTCGAGGGGCTGACGATTCTGGAAGGTGACAAGTCCTCGGAGAATATCACGTTTGTTATGCCAGACCATGCGGTCACGCTGAAAGCCCTCTTTACGCGTTTTGACGACGTTTTGCCCGGCGCGTACTACTTTGACCCCGTTTTGTGGGCCGTGGAACGGGGCATTACCAACGGCACGACGGACAGAACGTTTTCCCCCGGCAATACCTGTACGACGGCGAATATTCTCACGTTCCTGTGGCGGGCGAACGGCTCCCCCGAACCTTCCGCCGCGAATCCGTTTTCGGACGTGCCGTCGGGCAGTTACTACGAAAAGGCCGCCGTCTGGGCTTACGAAAACGGCCTTATTTCGGGCAACATGTTCAACGGCGGTTCGGCCTGTACACGCGCCGCCACGATGAAATACCTCTGGATTCTCGCGGGGCGTCCGGCAAGCGGAACTACGCCGTTCGCGGACGTTTCCCCGAATACGGATTACGCGAAAGCGGTCTCGTGGGCCGTCGCGCAGGGCGTGACGAACGGAACCACCGCGATAACGTTTTCGCCTGACAATACCTGTACGCGCGGGCAGATTGCCACATTCCTATACCGCCATTACGCGCAGTAAGCGCGACGCCTCCCGTCACGGGGAGGCGTTTTTTTGAAAAAAAGCGTTGACATTTCGGGGGCGGACTGGTATACTTTGAGAACCGCTTTGAACGGGTCGAAAGCGCGTCGCCGACGCCGCCCGCGAGAGCGAGACCGTCATAAAGGAGGAAACCGGCCCATGAACGCGATTATTGTGACCGGAGGCAAGCAGTACAAGGTAGCGGAGGGCGACGTTATCTACATTGAGAAGCTCGAACAGGAAGCGGGCGACACCGTGACGTTTGACCGGGTACTCGCCATTCTGGACGGCGACAACCCCCGTTTCGGTACGCCCGTCGTGGAGGGCGCGTCCGTCGAGGGCAAGATTGTCAAGAACGGCAAGGGGAAGAAAATCCGCGTCTTCAAGTACAAGCCCAAGAAGGGCTACCGCCGCCGTCAGGGACACCGCCAGCCCTATACCAAAGTCGAAATCGGCAAAATCAGCGTCTGACATGACGACTGTCAAATTCCGTACCGACCGGGACAGAATTACCGGATTCACCTGTGAAGGCCACAGCGGACACGCCGAGGCCGGACAGGATATCGTATGTGCCGCCGTCACGAGCGCCATACGGTATCTGGAAGCCACGGTCAACGACGTGTTAGGTCTCGCGGCGTCGGTACGGGTGCGGGAGGCGGACACGCCGTCGATTGCGTTCCGTCTGCCCGGCGGGCTTTCCCCGGAGCTGGAGGAGACCACACAGGCCTTGATGGCGGGGCTGATGGTATACCTTTCGCAGTTGCACAGCGAGTACCCGGATTCCGTGGAAGTCTACGAGGAAGCGTGACGAATTACGATAAGAAGGGAGATTTCACCATGATTCAGATTGGTTTGCAATTTTTCGCCCACAAAAAGGGCGGCGGTTCCACCAAAAACGGCCGCGACTCCAAAGCCAAGCGTCTGGGCGCGAAGCGTGCCGACGGACAGTTTGTCAAAGCCGGTAACATTCTCGTACGCCAGCGCGGCACCCGGATTCATCCCGGCCTGAACGTCGGCATTGGCAGTGACGATACGCTCTACGCCCGTGTTGACGGCAAGCTCCGTTTCGAGCGTCTGGGACGCGACCGGAAACAGGCTTCTGTCTACGTCGCCGAATAACCAACGAACAGCCCCCGCGAGACAGGTTATATCCCTGTTCGCGGGGGTTTTGACATGTCACGTCATGATTTCGTACATCACGGCTTTAATGGTGTGCATACGGTTTTCGGCCTCGTCGAACACGATAGAGCGCGGC
>CAMHDB010000065.1 GCA_946183715.1 uncultured Oscillibacter sp. | reverse complement strand
GGCGGATGACCTTTTCGGAAAGCCGCGCTTGCGTGCGGAGCGCGGCGGCCCCGGCGTTCAGCGACAGCGCCAGTAGAAACAGAAGTACGGCTTGCAGGATTTGGGATGTACGGCTGGGCATGGCGACACGTCCTTTCATTCGCGTTGCGGAGAGTATGGACGGCCCGGCGCGCTTTTATACACGGCGGAGGAAAATTTAAAGTGTGGGGTTTGCCTTGCGCCGCAAACGTCAGCGCCCCCTCCGGGAGGCGCTCCGCCCGCAAAATCTTTCTTGCAATCCGCCCCGGGACATGGTAGGATAGTGTGCGAAAATCTACCGGGAATGGCGGGATTGCACTATGAAACTGCGGGCCGTGATTTTTGACCTCGACAACACGCTTTACGACTACGACGCGGCCCACGAGACCGCGTTCCGGACGCTCTGCGGATACGCGGAAACGATACTAGGGCTACCGGAGGCCGCGTTCCGCGCCGTCTACGACAGCGTGATGGACGAACAGATTACCCGTACCGGGGGCGAGTACGCCGCGATTCACAACCGCATGATTCGCTTTCAAATGATTCTGGAGCGCGCCGGGAAGGCGATTCTCTACGCGCCGGAGATGTCCGATTTGTACTGGACGGTGTTCCTTGCGGCCTGTATCCCCGTCGCGGGCGTCCGGGAGACGCTGGAGGCCCTGCATACGTCCTACCGCGTGGGCGTGGGCACGAATATGACCGCCGACTACCAGTTCCGCAAACTGCAAAAACTCGGACTGCTGTCCGCGATAGACTTTATGGTCTCCAGCGAGGAAGTCGGGGCGGAGAAGCCGGAGCGGCGGCTGTTCGAGGCCTGCGCGGCCAAGGCGGGCTGTGCGCCGGGGGAGTGCGTGTTCGTGGGTGACAGCGTGCCGCACGACGTGCGCGGCGCCGAAAACGCCGGTATGCGCGCGGTACTGCTCTCGTCGAAGCCCGCGCCGGAGGGCGTGAGGCGTATCGGGAGTATCGCCGAACTCCCGGGACTTCTCCGCGCGATGGGAGGCGGGGCCGGATGAAGCAGGACCGACAGACCGTCGACGCCCGGCGCGAAAGCATTCTCTCGATAGTCCGGGAACGGCAGAAAATCACGGTGGAGGAACTGTCGGCGCGGTTCGGGGTGTCGCTCATGACGATACGCCGCGACCTGCGCGCCCTCGAAAACGCCGGGAAATTGGGCCGTTTCCACGGCGGGGCGCGGGCGGGCGCGCGGAGTATGCGCGACACCGTGTCGCTGTACCGCCGCCTGATTAGCCGCCGCGCCGCCGCGCTCATCAGGCCCGGCGAACGCGTGTTTATCAACGGGAGCGCCACGGCCCTTGACGCGCTGGAATACGTGGAGGCCGCCCCGGTGTACGTGTTCACGAACAACGGCTTGGCCGTCGGGCGGCAGTTCCCGCCGGGGGTCGACGTTACCCTGCTAGGCGGCAGTCTGCGCGCGGCGGGGCACATCATGACGGGCGACTGTACCATGAGGAATCTGCTGACCATGCGCGCCGACAAGGCCCTTATCGGCTGTTCGGGCATTTCGCCCAACGGGGAAATCCTCTGCGACATCCCGACTGAGCTGGGCGTCAACGAGACCATGATTGGACACGCCGACCGCTACTATATCCTCGTCGACCATACGAAAGTCGGGCGCGCCGGGACTTACGCGAGTTTCTCACTGGAAACGGCGGGCTGTATCATCACCGACGAGAACGCCCCGCCCGAAGTCCTCGAACGCCTGCGCATGCTCAACATGGAGATTATCCAGATAGGCCGGAAGGACTTCCCGGAGGAAGTTTGAACGTAGCCGCCTCTCCCGGGGAGATGCCGCCGGTGATGATGAAATTTACACTACACACGCTTTGTAAAAGGCTTGAAATCTACTCCGGATTCGTGTATAATTTTCACCACACCATACAAAGAGAGGTGAAACCCTATGCGTATCCGGAACAACACCTCCGCGACACGTTCCTACCGCTCCTATCGTGTCAACGTCGGCGCGCTCAACAGGAACCTAGAAAAGCTCTCCAGCGGCTACAAAATCAACCGCTCCGCCGACGACGCCGCCGGACTGGCCATCAGCGAGAAAATGCGCGCCCAGATTACCGGACTGGAGGGGGCTCAGCGGAACGCAAAGCAGGGAATCGGGCTGATTCAGACCACGGAGGGGGCCTTGCAGGAATACCACTCCATGCTAAACAGAATGCTGGAACTAAGCATGGAATCGGCCAATTCCACGTTCGACGACGCCGTGGACCGCCAGCAGTTGCAGAAGGAGGTGCTCAGCCTGTCGGGGGAGCTCAACCGCATTTCCGACTCGACGAACTTCAACGGAATCTACACGCTCAACGGGAGTATCGGCGACGAGGCGGCGGTGGAGGGCGAGATAGGCGGCGAAACGGCGGCGTCCGCCCTGATGGACGAGCGTCTAAGAAACGCGGGCGGGCAGAGCGGACAAGTCCAGTTTACTTTGCTCTGGGATTCGCAGGTTGACTTGGACTTGCACTGCTACGCGCCCGACGGCAGTCACATCTACTACGGCAACCGGAGCGCCGGGGGCGGAAATCTGGACGTGGACGCGCAGGCCGGCTGGAAAGTCGACGACCCGGTTGAGAACATCTACTTCAACAGCCGCGCGCCGGGAGAGTACAACCTCGTCGTACACAACTACTCCAGCATGGACGCGGTGAGCGAGGCCTACGTGCGGGTTCGCGTCGGCAACGATACCAGAATCTACAGGCTCAACGACCTGCAACCCAAACAGTATCAGCCTGTGACGAAATTCACAGTTACCAGTACGTCATCGGGCATAGGCGGTAACGACAAGCCGAACGATTACGCCCAGCTCCTGACCGAGACCGGGGACGACAGCAAGGCCGAAACCAAAATCGCCACGGGCTACGTCTACCTCATCATCGGCGAGACGGGCGAACAGCACAACGTGCTGAAAACGCCCATTTTCAACATGCACGCGAACGCGATGAACCTCTCGAATCTGGACATCAGCACGCAGGACGGCGCGCTCGACGCCCTCAACCGGGTTCGGAAGGCCGTCGACTTGGTCTCCGACGTGCGCGGGACTTACGGCGCGATACAGAACCGCCTCGAACATACGATGAACTACCTTGGCAACGCGCAGGAAAACATACAGTACGCAGAATCCGTCATCCGCGACGCCGACATGGCCGACGAAATGATGAATTACACCAAAAACGGGATTCTGGTACAGTCCGCGCAGTCCATGCTTGCACAGGCGAATATGCAGCCCGAGGGCATTCTCCGGCTGTTGCAATAAAAGACACTCCCCCGTTGACACGGGGGAATGTCTTTTCAGGCCTTTCCGTCGATGACCTTCTGCATATCGTCCCACAGCCCGTCGAGACACTCAATGGCCCGGACATAGAGGCGGTACTTCTTATCGTAAATGTCGGCGCGCCCGGCGTCGGGGTAAATCGTGCGGGAGAAGGACGCCATATGCTCCGTGGCCTCCTCCAGCGACGCGTACTCCCCCGTGGCCGCCGCCGTCGCGATTGCGATACCCAGCGCCCCGGTCTCGTTGGCCTGTAGGGTCTCGACGGGCGTGCGCATCACGTCGGCGAACATCTGCGCCCATACGCGCGCGCGCGCCGCGCCGCCCGCTAACCGGATGACTGTCGGGGGCGTCCGGCGCGTTTTTAAGAGGCGCTCGTAGTGGTAGCGGTGGCAGAACGTCACGCCCTCGAAGATACTCCGCGCGATGTGCTCCCGCGTGTGCGCCGCGCTCATGCCGATAAAACAGCCTTTGGCGTTCGGGTGTACGTTCGAGGCCATCAGGAACGGCAGGAAAATCGGCGTGAACTCCGACGGCGGGATACTCTCTACGCTGTCGTCGAGGAGGTCGTAGACGCTCTCGCCGTCGGCGGACACTTGCCGCTCCAACTCTGGGATGATTTGCTTGACGAACCACGTCAGATTCCCGGCGGAAGTCGGCGACGATTCCTCTATGAGGTAGTAGCCGGGGAGGGCGAAGAGGGAGTTCATTTGCACGGTGCCGTCGAGTACGGGTTCCCTGCGGATGTACTCGTTAATCGACCACGTTCCGGCAATCATGCACACTTTGTCGGGGTCGGTCACGCCCGCCGCGATTGCGCAGGCGTTAATGTCGAACATCCCGCCTATAACGGGCGTCCCGGCGGGAATCCCACAGCGCGCCGACGCCTCCTCCGACACGCTCCCCGCGATTTCCGTCGCGCGGCACAGCGGCGGCAGGGCGTCCCATACGTCTCCGATTCCGAACAGGTCGAGCAATTCCTTGTCGAAAGTACCTGTTTTCAGGTTCATGAGGCCGGAGCCGGAGTAGTCCGTGATTTCGGCCCCGGGCTTTCCGGTCAGGCGGAAGCGCACGTAGTCCTTGCACTCGAAGACGTACTGAATATTCCGGTAGTTCTCGGGCTCGTTGTCGCGCAGCCACGCCAGCAGCGCCACGGGCTGGCAGGACATCAAATGCTGGCAGGAATACGCGAAGGCTTTCTCCTCGGTGCCGTCGCGCTTCCAGTCGCGGACGTACTCCCACGCGCGGTTGTCGGTCGAGATAATGCCGTTACGGAGCGGTTTCCCGTCCCTGCCCCACAGGTACAGCCCTTTCCCGTGTCCGGAGACGCCGACGCCCGCGATTTCCGCCGGATTGACCCCGGTCTTTTCGAGTACGCCGCGCACGACGGCGCAATTGGCCTCCCACATTTCCTCCATGTCGCGCTCCATGAACCCGGGTTTCAGGGCAAGGGAGCGCGTCGACATGCCGAAAGAGCCTAATTCCCTGCCGTTGCCGTCGAATAACGCAGCCTTGGTGGCGGTGCCGCCGTTGTCGAGGCCGATATAGTAACGCATACTGCTTCCCCGCTTTCGTGCGTCAGGCCTTGTAATCCGGGTTGAGCAAGTCCCGGCCTATGTCCCTGCCCTCGAAGAAGTCCGCCGCGATATCAATCGCCTTCTTGTACATGGCCCACAGGGCGTCTTCCGTCTGCGCGGCGACGTGCGGCGTCAAAATGACGTTGTCCAGCGTCAGCAACGGCGAATCCGCCGGAAGCGGCTCCTCCGCGTACACGTCCAGCCCCGCGCCGAGAATCGTCCCGTTCTTGAGCGCCTCGTAGAGCGCCGCCTCGTCGACGATGTTCCCCCGCGCCGTACACACCAGCACGGCGTTTTTCTTCATCATCGCCAGACGTTCGGCGTTGACAAGGTGGTAGGCCTCATCCGTGTACGGAATGTGGATACTGATGGCGTCGGCCTCCCGGAAAAGCTCGTCGAGTTCGACTTTCCGCGCCCCGGCGGCCTTCATCGCCTCCGCCGACTGGAACGGGTCGTAGGCCAATACTTCCACGTCGTAGCCGCTAAACAGCTTCGCGAGGATTTTGGAAATCATGCCGTAGCCCAGAAGGCCTAATTTCTTGCCGCGCATTTCGCCGCCGACGCTCTTCGCGCCCCACTTGCCGGAGTTCGTCACGAGGCGGTTGTGAATCAACTGCCGCTTGGCGCCCAGAATCATGGCCATAGCCATTTCGGCGACGGCCTCGGCGTTGGCCCCGGTCGTGCGCGCGATTGCGATACCGTTCGCGGACGCGTCGGGGAGGTTGACCGCCTCAAAGCCCACGCCGTAGCGAACCAGTAACTTTACGCTGTCCTTAATCTGCGAAAAGATTGCGTTGTCGTAGGTCTGTACGTCGATAATCCCGGCGTCGGCACCGCGCAAGGCCGCGACGGCGCTTTCGGGGCTGAACGGCGTCTGCGGAACCCAGACGTATTCGAGATTCCTCCCGGCGGCGTACTCCCGCGCGCGGTCGTTCATCTCGTTGTAGAGCGGGGAGGGGACGCCGTACAGGCTGACGAGTTTTTTCATGTCTCATACTCCTTCTGTGCGATTCGCGCGCCCCTCCGCCAGCGTGACGGAGGGGGCGTTTCCTGTATCACGGGAAATAGACCTGCTTCGCGGTATTGTAGTAGATATCGGCCTTTTCGGCGTCTGTAAAGGCGTCGGACTTTTCGAGGTAGTCGGTGAGGTGTTCGTAGGTGTCCTGCGTGGCGGCGAACGGCGCGTCCGTGCCCCACATGAGGTGTCCGGTGCCCACGATGTCCGCCGCCATTTTCAGGTAGTCGACGGTCTCCGGGTAGGGGTACGCGTCGGGCTTCATGATTTTCGGCATAGCCGCCACGTCAAAGTACACGTTCGACTGTTTGAGCATTTCCAGTTCGGCTATCCACTCGCGGCGTCTTTCGCGCATGGGGGCCAGCAGGTGGCACACGACAACTTTCAAATCCGGACAGCGGTCGGAAATACGCAAAAGCGCGGTCGTCTGGTGGCTCTCCATGCCGATGTCGCCCACGTCGAGCGCCACGACGCCCTTGTGCTGTTCGATGAGCTTGTAAATCTCCATCATACGGGGGCCGGAAATCACGAACGGGTCGTGACAGCCCATCAGACCGCCGCCCGAGCTGATTTCAAACTTCACGAGGTGGAAGTGCTTCTTGAACAGGAACCGCTCCAGCGCCGCCATATGGTTTGTCGCGAACGGGTCGACCTCGCACGACGGGCAGAAACGGTCGGGGTACTTTTCGAGCAGTTCCTCGTGGTAGCCGTTCTGGAAGCCGTACATACTGCCGTTCATGAGTACGGCGCGCTCCACGCCGTTGCGGTCCATGAGTTTGAGGGCCTGTTCGGCGAGGAAACAGTCGTCGCCGTAGTCGCCGTTGGTCGGGAAAAGCTGGAACTCCTCCCCGTTGCCCCAGCGGGCGCGGCCCCCGCCGACGGCGCGGAGTTCGCCCCGGCGGCAGTAGCCCGCCACGACTTTCGCGAGGTGCAGGTGCGCGTCGATTTTTTTCATAGCTCCTCCTTTACACTACAAACGCCCTCCCCCGCGCGGCGCGGGAGAGGACAGCGCCACTCTGAATTTATGCGGCTAACTCACGCCTCTTTCTTAAGAGGCGGTTTTCTTCACGACCTTGCGGACTTTCTTCCGCGACTGGTCGGCGTGCTGCATGGCGTCGAACGCGACGGCTACGATAATCACAAGCCCCTTGACAAGCCCGGTCTGCGTGGAAGGCACGCTTAACAGGTTCAGGCCGTTGTTGAGCAGTCCCATGAGCACCGCGCCAAAAATCGCGCCGGGTACGGTGCCCTCTCCGCCGAGGAGGCTTACGCCGCCGATGACGCCCGCCGTAATCACGTCGTTGGTATAGCCGGAACCCGTGGCGGCGGCGGCCTGCTGTGTCATGGACGCCAGAATAATGCCGCCGATAGCGGTCGTTACGCCGGAGAGTACATAGCAGATAATCGTCACGCGCCTGACGTTAATGCCCGAGATTTCCGAGGCGGTCGCGTTGCCGCCGACGGAGTAGACGTAGCGCCCGAAAACCGTCTTGCGGAGTACGAACCAGCTCAGGAGGGCCATTAAAATCATGAAATAGATAGGCAGGGGGAAGCCGAGAATCTTCACGGAGCCGATAGCCGTAAAGGCGGCGGGTGCCGTACAGCTCACGATTTTGTTGTTGGTGACGACCATCGACAGCCCCTGAAAGATACTCTGCGAGGCGAACGTCACGAGGAACGCCGGGACGCCGAACCGGGTAATAATGAAGCCGTGGAAGAGTCCGGCGAGGGCCCCGACGGCAATCGCGGCGAGGATTCCGACGAACAGCCCGAGGCCGGTATCGTGGAAATAGTGGATGACCTCCACGACGGTTACGGCGCAGAAGCCGCACAGCGTCGCAATGGAGAGGTCAATGCCGCCCAGCAGAAAGACGAAAATCGTACCGCAGACCATGATTCCGATGACGGAGACCGACCAGAGGACATTCGCGATATTGCCCACGGAAAGGAAGGTCGTACCGCGGAGCACCGTCAGCGCGACGACGAGGGCGACGAGAATAATAGGCTTGCTGTACTTGCCCCAGTTGATATTGTTCATACGTCCCCCTCCTCCGCTTTCTCAATCTCTACGGCCTCTTCTACGGCTTCCTCCTCCGCGACGCCCTGTCCGGCGGAGAGAATCCGCGACTGCGTGACCACTTCGTTTTTGAACTCTCGCACGATGTCGCCCTTGCGCATGACCAGAATACGGTGCGACACGCGGAGCAGTTCCTGCAAGTCGGAAGTCACGACGATGACCGCGACGCCCTCTTTGGCGAGCTTCTCCAGAATCTGGTAAATTTCGTCCTTCGCGCCCACGTCGATACCCGCCGTGGGTTCGTCGACGATGAGCAGTTTCAGGTCGCGCATGAGCCACTTTCCGAGTACGACTTTCTGCGCGTTGCCGCCCGACATCAGCCCGACTTGCTTTTCGGGGTCGTTGGGGCGGATGTCGATTTCCTCAATGGCGCGCTTGCCCATAGCGAGTTCGTCGGCGTCGGAAATCGCGGTGGCGAGGTCTCCGGCGGGACCGAATACCCTGTTTGTCTTGACAATGTCGTAGTTTGTCAGCGCGACGTTCTTCGTAGTCGACAGCAACGGAATGAAGCCCTGTCCGCGACGGTCTTCGGGTACGAATCCGATACCCTCTTTGATACTATTCTTCGGCGACGGGTCGAGCTTCTTGCCGTCGAGCCAGACTTCGCCCGACGCGGCTTTGTCCACGCCGTAAATCGCCCGTACAACCTCTGTACGCCCCGCGCCAATCAGGCCGCCGAGGCCGAGGATTTCGCCGCGGTGTACCTGAAAGCTGATGTTGCGGAAACGGTCGGACTTGTCGGTGAGGCCGCGCACGTCCAGACGCACTTCCGCGCCCGGTTCGGAGTGGAGCTGTTTTTTGGAACCCGCCGATTCGTCGACGACTTTGCCTATCATGGTCTCAATGACTTTCGCGGGGATGATGTCCTTCTTTTCGAGAACCGCCGCGTTCTTGCCGTCGCGGAGAATCGTCAGGCGGTCGGAGAGCATGTAGACCTCTTCCAGACGGTGGGAGATGTAGATAATCGACACGCCCTCACTGCGGAGCGTATTGATAATCCGGAACAGGCTTTCGGCCTCCTTGCCCGACAGGGAAGCCGTCGGTTCGTCCATGATGAGCAGTTTGGAATCCTGCGAGAGGCCTTTCAGGATTTCGATTAACTGCCGCTGTCCGATTCCCAGATGGTCGACGA
>CAMHDB010000064.1 GCA_946183715.1 uncultured Oscillibacter sp. | reverse complement strand
CGGAAGCGCTCTGGTTCAAGGGGCAATCAGGGACATAGCTTGAATAACTGCGCAGTTACGCGTCTGTTTTGTGCCTAGAAAGGGACTGGAAGCGCAAACTTTTCAGGGCAATGTAAACGCCGTCTTCGTCGTGCGTGGCAGTGATACGATTAGCCGCGCGTTTAACGCTCTCCGGCGCGTTGCCCATGGCGATTCCGAGGCCTGCCGCGCGTAACACGTCGATATCGGCGTAATAATCGCCTATGGCGACGATTTGTTCTAGGCTGATTCCGTAGTAACGCCGTATGGCCTCCATCGCCGTATACTTCGAGACGCCCTTCTTCATGATTTCCAGACAGGCGGTGCCGGAAAGCGTAAAGTCTAGTACGGGAAATTCGGTTTCGGCGCGCGCCTTCAATTCATGGATTCTGCGCGGAGAGCCGAGGCAAAGGAGCTTATGAACATGATTCGTCATCCTGACCGCCGACGCGAGCGCCCCCCGTAAGGGTTCCTTGCGATTCTGTTCCGCCAGACGCCTGACCCGTTCGTCCTCCGGATTGTCCACGACCCAAATATCGTAGAGGTAGCCGCTGACGCAGATATCCGAGAACTGAGACGCCGCAAAGGCTTTGAAGGCGAGGGCGACGGCGCGCGCTATGCCGACATCCTCCAAAATGGCGCGGTTCTCATCCAGAATCAGACTGCCGTTGTAGCAAATCGCGGGAGCGCGCACTCCTGCCTGTTGCGCCGCGAGTTCGGTTTCTCCGGGTGTCCGCGCGGAAGTGAGCACGACGGGGACGCCTTTTTTGTGCAGACGCGTCAGCAGTCTTTTCGTGTTTGGGGAGATTTCGTTACAGGAATCAAGCAGAGTTCCGTCGATATCCAGCAGGATGAGGGAGTACCTGTTCATATGGCCTCCTTTCATGACGACAGGCCGCGGGGACGCGGCCCCGCGGCCTTGAAAAGGGAGGTGAGAGGTGCGCTTATTGAATGGAATCCAGTATCCGCTCCACGTTGCGGTGTCCGTTGCGGATACTGAGATTGACCAGCAGGAGTAGCAGGAAACTGACCGCCGCCAGTACCGCCGCGACTGCGCCCGGAACGACGCCTTTCCGAAAGCCGAAGACCGCCAGCACGAACAGGCACGTCGTCAGGACAAACAGGGCGTTTCTCCAGCGTCCCATCAGGGCGAGGGCTTTCTTCTGTTGCCGGGCCTCGTCGAGGAGTTGCTCTTTGGAGAGCATGGTATCAGTAGCTGAGGCCCGGGTCGAAGAAGCCGACGAGTACGCCCACGAAGGCCACCGCGACGAGAATCAGCATGACCAGCAACGGACTCATGCGCTTCTTGCTCAACAGGTACCAGCAAATCAGCACGAACACGGCGCTTAACAGAGAGGGGTACACGTCGTCGAGGGTCTTCTGCAGGTCGACGATGACGCCGCCCTCGGAGTTGAGCATTTTGAAGGAAGTCGTGATGTTAATCCAAGACGCCGTGACGCCGCCGATGACCATCGTGCCGAGCATGATAATGGATTCGCGGATAGCGTTCGCCTTCTCGCCTACAAGGACTTCCACGGCTTTGCCGCCGAGTTCGTAACCCTTGAAGTACATGAAGCGCATGAGGAAGTACATCCCGATATTCCACACGAGGATGTAGAAGATAGCGCCGAGCGGGGAGCCGCCGCCGGAGAGGCCCAGCGCGATACCCAGCAGAATCGGAAGGAGCGTGCCGACGACAAGGGAGTCGCCGATACCGGCCAGCGGGCCCATCAGGCCGGCGCGAATGCCGTTGATGGTCTCGTCGTCCACGTCCTCGCCGTTGGCGCGGGCCTCCTCCATACCGGTCGTAATGCCGACCACGACGGAGCCCACCTGCGGTTCGGTGTTGAAGAAGGTGGAGTACGTCTTGAGTTTCTGCGTGCGCTCCTCGTTGGTGTCGTAGAGTTCCTTGATGACGGGGAGCATGGAGAGCATGTAGCCGAAGGTCTGCATGTGCTCCTGAGAGAAGCAGGTGAGGTTTCCGTAGAACCAGTGGTTAAAGGACTTGCTTAAAGTCTTTTTGGAGAGCGTTTTCATGGTCAGATGTCCTCCTCGTCATCGTCAGCCGCCGCGCCGACCGCCGCGACGGGACGCAGCGCGAGGACACGGATGTTGTAATTCATGATGGCAAAGAACCCGCCCACGATGGCGCATCCGATGAGGTTCAGGTGCATGAACGCGCACAGCGTGAAACCGAAGAAGAAGGTCAGGAAGTCCACGGGCTTGGAGATAACCTGTTTGAGGAGGATGGCGACGCCGACGGACGGCAGGAGCGAGCCGACGGTAAAGAGGGTCTTCATGGCGAGGCCGTCCATGGGCAGATAGTCCTTGATGACCTGTACCATGCTGGAGCCCATCAGGCAAATAATGAAAGTGGGGATGAAGGAGCAGACAATGTGGGAAATCCACGGGAAAACCCAGTCGACGAGGTAGAGGCTGTCGAGCTTGCCTTGGTCGACCTGATTCATGCCCCAGTGCTGCCAGATAAGGTTCATGGTGGCGGTGCCGTAGAAGAGGACGGTTCCGAGGGTGCCGACGGTGGCGGCCATTGTCACGGCGAAGTTCTGCGCCTCCGACTCCGCGCCCGTCCAGCCCATTCCGGCGGCGTAGAGCATGGCGAGGGGGATTCCGATGTAGGAAATGGCGCGCACGTCGGCGGAGACGGTGCCGCCGGGGGTGACGAGGGCGATGTAGACGACCTGTACCGCCGCGCCGAGCATGATTCCCATGGGGACATTGCCCAGAATCAGGCCCACGACGAGGCCGGCTACCAGAGGACGGCCCAGCGTGTAGTTACCGAAGGTCGTGCCGCCGAGGCCCGGCATGGACGAGAGGCAGGCGCACAGTCCCAGAAGCGCCGCCTGTACAACGTTAATAGTCATAATTTCAACTCACGCCCCGCGTGGGGGCGATACCTCCTTACTCTGTCAAATTCAATTTGCGCCCCGTGATGTTTCAATTCGCGCTCCGTGATGTTTCAATTCGCGCCCCGTGGCGAGGCGAATCAGTTATAACCGAACTGTCCGCGGAACTTCTTCCAGTTGCCGATAGCGGTCTCCTTGACGAGCGCGAACTCGATTTCGTAGCCCGCCGCCATGAGTTTCTCGAAGGCCGCCGCCTCTTCCGGGATAATGGACTGGTTGTTGCCGAGTTTAATGGCGCCCGGGCGGTCGTTGCACGGCCCGACGATAATCGTCTTAATGCCGGGGTCGAACGGCTGGTCAAGCAGGACTTTCGCCATGTCAATGGGGTCTTTCGTGATGAGGAAATACTGGTCCTTGGAGGCCAGAACTTTCGCCTTCTTCTCCTGCCACGCGGCGAGCGTCCAGACGAAGGTCTTCTTGTCGGGGATTGCGTTCGTGTAGGCGGCCTTGAGTACGGAGTTGGTGGCGGCCTTGTCGTTGACGGCAATCAGCCCCGTGCAGGGGTACTCGATGGCCCAGCGGGTGCAGGTCTGCCCGTGAATCATGCGGTCGTCGATACGGATAAAGCTAATCATGAAAAAACCTCCCAGTTTTTAGATGTCGTCCTCGCTGTCGCTGACCGTCAGGTTGAACGGCGTGACCTGTTCTTTAGCGACTTCCATCATGGCCGCGATGGTGTCCTCCAGCGGTTCCTCCTCGTTCTCGACGGCAGTCAGGGCCATCGGCAGATTCATGCCCGCCACGGCCCGAACCTTGTCAAGGTCGACCTGTTCGGAGAGGGCGTCCATCGTCGTCGCCAGCGGGGAACCGCTGACCAAATCCGCCATGACGACAATTTCGTCGTCGCGGGTCATGGGCGCGATTGCCGCCCGGACGTGTTCCTTGAACTCCGGCAGACCCATGCCGTCGCGGAAAGAGACCTTGACAATGTCGTTCCGCTGTCCGACCATCATCCCCAGAGCCTCCGTCAGTCCGTCGGCGAACCCTCCGTGGCTGATAAACAGGAGATAACGCATTTTCACTCCCCCTTGATTTGCGCGCCGTCCAATAGCGCTCAAAGATAGCGTCATTATAAAAGAATCGCCGCCTGATTTCACCTGATTTCTGTCACGAATTTTTTCGGACAAATGTCATGTTTTGTGCTAGTATTCAAAGAAGTGATGAAATTAGAGATTCCAAATCTATGTTTTTGTGATAAATTACAAATCTTCTCGATTCCGCCGCCGCCAGCGCGGTACGGGGAGTAAAGCCCCGGTGCCACGGAAAAGCGGCAAAAAATCACGTTTCAATGTCCGCAGGCTGCCGCTTTCCGGTTGACTATCGCCCGGAAAACAAGTATAATATCCCCGGAGAAAGGAAGCGAATCCTTCCTTTCTACGGGCCGCGGCGATTGTGCCCCAAATGAGACACGCCGTGCCGGACGGAACAAAGAACAACTCAAGGAGGTCTGGAAGATGAAGAAAAAGGTATTGTCATTGCTTCTGGCGGCGGGAATGCTTCTCGCCATGCTGAGCGGGTGCGGGGGCGGCGACGCTTCCGGTGCGCCGTCCGGCTCCGGCGGGGGCAACGGGACTTATAAAGCCGCGCTCCTGATTGCCGGTACCCTCGGCGACAAGTCCTTCTGGGATTCGGCCAACGACGGCCTCGCCTCCCTCAAGGCCGAACTCGGCGACGGGTTCGACTACAAAGTAGAGCAGATGGGCGGCGGCGCGGCTGACCAGTCCAATTACGAGCCGACCATTCTCGACTACTGCGACTCCGGAGAGTACGATGTTATCATCACGGGTTCCTTCACCATGCTGGACGCGCTCAACAACGCGGTCGAACAGTTCCCCGACCAGAAGTTCGTCTTTTTCGATGAGACGTTCGATTTCGCGGCCAACGGCAACCCCGGCAACGTATACAATATTCTCTTCAAGCAGAACGAGGTCTCGTATCTTGTCGGCGCGGAGGCGGCGTTAATGTCCAAGAGCGGCGCAATCTGCTTCTTGGGCGGCATGGCGGGCAAGGTCATCAACGACTTCCTTGTCGGCTACATTCAGGGCGCCAAGGACGCCAGAGCCGATGTCAAAGTAGCCGTCAGCATGGTGGGCAACTACGAGGACTCCGCCAAGGGCAAAGACCTCTCCCTCGCCATGTTCAACGCGGGCGCGGATTGCGGCTTTAACGTCGCCGGTTCCGCCGGTATGGGCCTGCTGGAGGCCGCCAAGGAGACCGGGAAACTCGCCTTCGGCGTCGACTCCGACCAAGCCGCGCTGTTGCCCGACTACGCCGGGTGTATCCCCACGTCCGCGCTCAAAAACGTGGGCAACGCGCTCTACGTCACCCTGAAACAGGACATGGACGGGGAATTGTCCTACGGCACGCAGGCCTATTTCGGCTTTGCCGAGGGCGGCGTGAATCTGGTAAAGGACGCGCATTACGAGGAAATGGTGCCGGAGAATATCCGCGCCGCCGTGGATGAGATGGAAGCCAAAATTTCCGCCGGAGAAATCAAGGTCTACAGCTCCTCCACGATGAGTACGGAAGAAATCGAATCGCTCAAAGCCTCGGTCGCCCTTCAGTGACGCGCGCGGCGTCAGCCGTACAGACAGGGGGAAAGCAGTATGTCTGAACAGTATGTCTTGCAGATGCAAAACATCATGAAAATCTACGGCAACGGAGTTGTCGCCAACGAAGATGTCAGCCTGACCCTGAAAAAGGGCGAAATCCACTCCCTTCTCGGTGAAAACGGCGCGGGGAAAAGTACCCTCATGAAGGTGCTTTTCGGGATTGAAACCCCCGATTCCGGAAAAATCATCCTCAACGGGGAGGAGACGACGATAAAGTCCCCTATGGACGCCATCAGCAAGGGTATCGGCATGGTACACCAGCACTTTATGCTCGTGCCGTCGCTGACGGTGGCGGAGAATATCATTCTCGGCGTGGAGCCGAAAAACGGCCTCTTTATCGACATGAAGAAGGCCGTCGACGAGGCCCGGAGAATCGCGGAGCAGTACAATTTCGACATCGACGTGACCGCGAAAGTCGAGGAAATCCCGGTGGGCGTCAAGCAGAAAGTCGAAATCCTGAAGGCGCTCTACCGCGGCGCGGATATCCTGATTCTCGACGAGCCGACCGCCGTGCTCACCCCGCAGGAAACCGACGAGCTGTTCGTACAACTCGAAAAGCTCCGCGCCGACGGGCACACGATTATTTTCATCTCCCACAAGCTGGACGAAATCAAGCGTATCTGCAACCGCGCCACAATTATGCGCAACGGGCGGAGCATGGGCACCTACGAGGTCTCCGAAATCAGCACCGACGACATGTCGAAACTGATGGTGGGCCGCGAGGTTGTGCTGACGTTCGACAAGAAACCGCCTGTCCTGAAAGAAGTCATGCTGTCCGTGCGGGATTTGACCGTACACAACGCGCAGGGCGTGCTCAAAGTCGACAAGCTCTCGTTCGACCTCAAAGGCGGCGAGATTCTCGGAATCGCCGGGGTTGAGGGCAACGGGCAGTCCGAACTCATCAACACGCTGACAGCTATCAACAAGTCCTACGGCGGCGACATCTTCATCAAGGGCGCGGATATCCGGCGGGATACGGTCAAGGGCGTGCGCGACCGCAAAATGGGACACATCCCCGAAGACCGTATGACGAGCGGCTGTGCCGGGAATTTGAGCATCCGCGAGAACATGTTCTCGAACCAGTACAACGACCCGGCCTACTCCGGGAAGTTCCTTCTCAAAACAAAGGTACTGGCCCGGCGCGCCGCCGAACTGGTCAAGGAATATCTGGTCAAGTGCAAGAACCCGGAACAGAATGTCGGCATGCTCTCCGGCGGCAACATCCAAAAGGTGATTGTCGCGCGCGAGTTCTCCACCGGCCCCGACATCATCATCGCCAATCAGCCTACACGGGGAATCGACGTGGGCGCGGCGGAGTTCATCCGGCGGCGCCTCCTCGAATACCGCGACGCCGGCTGTGCCGTGATTCTCGTCTCGGCGGACTTGAACGAAGTATTCTCTTTGAGCGACCGTCTGGCGGTCATGTACAAGGGCAAATTCTCCGGCCTGTTTACCGATGTCGGGAGCGTGACCGAAGAACAGCTCGGACAGTATATGCTGGGCCTCCGGCACGATGACGAACTGGGAGGGGCTGTTTATGAGCGCTGAGAAACGTTTTGAAATCTTCCGCCTGTTCTTCTCCATCCTTATCGCCCTTCTGGTCTCGTTCGCGCTGATTTTCATGGTGAGCAAACAGCCCGTCGCGGCGATTGTGGCCCTCATTACAGGCCCCTTCAAGAGCAGTCGCAACCTCGCCAACGTCGTGGAGGCCATGATTCCCCTTATCTTTACGGGTACGGGCGTTTGTATCATGTTCGCGGCGAACCAGATTAACCTCGCGTCGGAGGGCGCGTTCCACCTCGGCGGACTGGTCGCGGCGGCGTTCGCGCTCAAACTCGCGCTCCCCGCAGGAATCGCCCCGGCGGTGTGCCTGATTCTCGCGGCGGCGGCGGGCGCGTTCTTTACGGCTCTCCCCGCCATCCTCAAAATCAAGACCGGGGCCTCCGAAATGGTCGCCTCCCTCATGATTAACTACATTTCCCTGTGGTTCTGTACGTTCATCCTCATGCACTTCATCCTCGACCCCGCCGCGGGCGCGGCGTCCTATTCGCTCCCCAAAACCGCCAAACTCCCCACGCTCTTTTCCGGCACCCGCATTCACTTCGGCCTGATTATCGCGCTCGCCGTCGCGGTGCTCGGCTACGTCTTCCTGTACCGTAGCAAAATCGGCTACGAGTTGCGTATCGCGGGTTCCAACAAGCAGTTCGCGGAGTATTCCGGAATCGACATCGTGAAAGTCATCCTGATTTCGCAGTTAGTCGGCGGGGCGGTGGCGGGCCTCGGCGGCGGCGTCGAAATCCTCAGCCCGATTTACGGCCGCTTTACGTGGACTTCCCTCCTCGGCTACGGCTGGGACGCTATCGTGATTTGTACGCTCGCCAAGAAAGACCCCCTCAAAACCCCGCTCGCCGCGCTCTTTCTGGCCTATCTCCGTACCGGCGCTTCCATTATGGCGCGTACCACAGACGTGACGCTGGAAGTCGTGCAGATTACGCAGGGCGTCATTATCCTGCTGGCGGTCGCGGAGCAGTTCCTGAGCAAGACGAAACACCGGATTATCGCACGGGAGGCCAAAGCGGCCTTACAAAAAGAGGGGGTCGCGTGATATGTTACGACTGTTTTTGTCCCCGGATTTCGTCATCGCCATTCTCCGCGCGACGACGCCGATTCTGTTCGCCACACTCGCGGCGGGCGTCGCGGCGAAAGCCGGAATCTGCAATATGGCTCTGGAGGGTATCATGCTCTTTAGCGCGCTCTTCGGCGTGATTTTCAGCCATATCACCGGAAGCTGGCTCGCCGCCTTAGTCCTGACGTGCGTCTGCGGCGGCCTCATCGGGCTTATACTCGCCTTCTTTATCCTGAACCTGAAGACCGACGAAATTCTCGCCGCTATCGCAATCAACCTCACGGCGACGGGCGGGACTGTCCTGTTACTGCTGGCCTTCTCGGGCGACCGCGGCTCGTCGACGTTCTCGACGGTCTCGGCCCCGGCGTTCGGCGGCGTCAACATTATGACCGTCCTCGCCCTGCTCATGGTCGCCGTCATGCACCTGTTCCTCTACAAGACCCCCCTCGGCCTGCAAATCCGCTCCGTCGGCGAAAACAAGAACGCCGCGGAATCCGTCGGCGTGAAGTCCATCCGGATACAGTATATCGCGCTGATTCTCAGCGGCGTACTCTGCGCCTGCGGCGGCTACTTCCTCTCCGGCGGCTATATGAACTCGTTTACGAAGAATATGCAGTCGGGGCGCGGGTTCATCGCCCTCGCCGCCAGTGAAATGGGCGCCAATACGCCCATCGGCGGATTCGCCGTGGCGATGCTGTTCGGAATCGCGCAAGCGGTCGGGAACCAATTGCAGTTGACGAGTATCCCCGTGGAGCTTATCCAGATGATTCCCTACGCAACAACGCTGATTGGCCTCGCGGTATTCAGCTACATTGTGCGCAAGCGCAAAGAGAAACTCGCCAAAGGATAACGCGTGTCGTGACAGGGGGAGGCCGTCCCCCTGTCACAAAATCATGGAGGAATTATGAACGAATTATACAATCTGTGGCTGGAAAAGCTGGACAAGGCAAGCCCGCTGTATC
>CAMHDB010000063.1 GCA_946183715.1 uncultured Oscillibacter sp. | reverse complement strand
CAGTTCGAGCGGCGGTTCACTTACTTTGTCTCAAAAACTTGGAAACTGGTGTTCTTTCCATACAACCAGATTTTTTTCGTCCGAAAAGACGCCCGTTCCGTTTCAAACAAGTCCGCCAGCCTGACTTTTTCGCCTTTGCGCGGCTTCCTCCCTCTTTGACCGGGGCGTGCTTCCCGGTAAGCGACGGCGGAGAGTTTCATTCTTGCGATGAGGTCAACCGCGGCATTTTGTGACCCGATTTTTCTTTTGTGCGTTTCGTGAATTTTGAGACAGCCCCTTTTTGTCACATTCGCGGGGAGTGCCACGCGCTGTCATAATCCCGGGCGGCGCGGAATATAACGCAGGGGAGGGATGCTACGATGTTCATTTGGACTGCGAAATTTCCGGCGCTCAAAACGCTGATAATCCTGCTCGCGGCGGCTATGGTAGGGCTGGCGTTCCTGATTATGCGCACACCGCCGACCGCCCCCGACGAGGAGGCGCGGATTCTCGAAACCAACGCCGACCGGGTGGCGTATCTCCGGGAACTGGGCTGGGAAGTGGAAGAAGAACCCGTGGAAACGTATGAGTTTCTGCTTCCGGAGACGCTGGAGGAGCCATACCTGAGCTACAACGCCCTACAGCTTCCGCAGGGCTACGACCTCGGGCCGCATTGCGGGGAGAGCGTGTCGCGGTATACCTACGCGGTGACAAACCACCCAAACCGCGAGAAGGGCGTACAGGCGAACTTGTACCTGTGCAACGGGATTCCCGTCGCGGGGGACATCTTCTGCCCGGGGGCCAACGGCTTTCAGGAGGCGCTCGTACAGGCCCCGCGCTAAGTCACACGCTTGAAAACGTCGTCGAGACGGATGGTCAAATCATCGAACAGACTGCATTGAAATTCCGTCACGACGGCGGCGCGCTCCGCTTCCTTCATCTCGTCAAGCATATACTTCGGATATTGCGCGTACACGCCGCGCAGGACAAAGCGCCCCCCCTCGGACACGTACTGCTCTACGATACGGTCGCCGGGGCTGACAATCCAGTATTCGCGGACGCCGTACTTTTCGTAGGCGTCCTTTTTGTGTCCGCGGTCGTTGTGGGCGGTGCCCGGGGAGAGGACTTCGACGACCAAATCGGGCGCGCCGTTGACACAGTTGTCGCCGAACTTCTTCGGGTCACAGACAACCATCATGTCGGGAATATAGCGCTCGTCGTCGGCAAGGACGACTTTCGTATTGTCGGAGAACGGCGTACAGGGTCTCTTGTCCAGATAATCCCCAAAAAGGCGGTAGATATTCCCGGCGACAAAATTGTGGTTCAGCGACGGCGACGCCATCATGACGACTTTCCCGCCAATGGTTTCCTCCCGCTGTTCTAACTCGTAGGCTAAATTCGTTTCCATGACTACTCCTTTCGCTTGGGGATTGAGCGAATCCCGGTCACTTTGTGGGGCGTGTTCCCAAAAAGCATGGAATGAGCGAATTGTTATTTCTGAGAATTTATCCAAAAATTGGCTTGAAATCAGAATAAAAGCGGATTTTTTGAGCTTGATAATTTGAAATTTCAGATTTTCGCCTTTGGAAAAATTCGCTGGAATATATCACACGCGCTTCCAGACCGCGCCGCCGGGCACGTCCGTCAGTTCGATTCCCCGCGCGCGGAGTTCGTCGCGGATACGGTCTGCCTCCGCGAAATCCCTCGCCTTCTTCGCCCGATAGCGCGACAGAATCAACGCCTCAATTTCGGCGTCGGGGCCGCTCTCGCTGGTAATGGCGTAGCCGTCATGGGAGGCCGTCGCGCTCTTGCGCTCCTGTTGCCGGAGGGCGTCGGCCTTTTCGAGCAGGGAGAGCCCCAGAACGCTGTCGAAACCGCCGATAATGGAAAGTTTCGTGGCGTCGGTGGCGTCGGCTTTGAGCACGTCGTAGAACAGCGACAACCCCGACGCGGTATTCAGGTCGTTGCCCACGACGGCGACGAACTTCTCGCGGAACTGTTTCGACAGCGCCTCATCGACGGTACCGCCGTCGGGGTCGAGCGCCGCGACACGCTTCACAAGTTTCCTGTACGCCCCGCGCGCGTTGTCGAGGTTCTCCCATGTAAAGACCAGCATTTTGCGGTAGTGGCTTTGCAGGCAGAAGAAACGGTAGTCGAGGGGGTCGTAGCCCTTCTCTTCGAGCAGGGACACCGTGAGAAATTCCCCGGCGGACTTGCTCATTTTGCCGTCGGACGTGTTCAGGTGCGCGACGTGGAACCACCACGGGCACCACGGGTGGCCCAAATAGCTCTCCGACTGCGCGATTTCGTTCGTATGGTGGGGAAAGGCGTTGTCGACGCCGCCGCAGTGCAAATCCAAATACTCCCCGTTGTACTTCAGGGAGATTCCGGAGCACTCGATATGCCAGCCGGGATAGCCCGTGCCCCACGGGGAATCCCATTTGAGGGCTTGGTCTTCAAATTTCGACTTCGTAAACCAGAGTACGAAATCGTTGCTGTTGCGCTTGTTGGTATCGGCCTCCACGCCGTCGCGCACGCCGACCTCTAAGGCGTCCTTGTCGTGGGCGTTGAAGACGTAGTAGCGGGGGAGTTTCGACGTGTCGAAATAGACGTTGCCCCCGGCGAAATAGGCGTAGCCCTTCTCCATGAGTCCGGAGATGATTTTAATATACTCGTCTACGCAGCCCGTGGCGGGCTGTACGGTGTCGGGACGCTTGATGTTGAGCTTGCGGCAGTCGTCGAAAAAGCGGTCGGTGTAGAATTGCGCGATTTCCATGACGGACTTGTGCTCGCGGCGCGCGCCCTTGAGCATTTTGTCCTCGCCCTCGTCGGCGTCGGACGTGAGGTGCCCGACATCCGTAATGTTCATCACGCGGTTGACGGAGTACCCGGCGTAGCGGAGGAACTTTTCGAGCACGTCTTCGCAGAGGTAGGAGCGCAGATTCCCGATATGCGCGAAATGGTAGACCGTCGGGCCGCAGGTGTACATTTCGACGTGTCCGGGGGTGTGGGTCGTAAATTCGGCTTTGCGGTGCGTGGCGGAGTTGTAGAGATACATAGTGGGCCTCCTGTTGAATTTTCGCACGTCAGATTACATAGTCGTCGTACTCGTCGACGGTGTGCATGGGCGCGGTGTGCATATCGAGTTTCTTTTCTAGGTCGGCGACGCGCGCGGCCAGCGCGGCGATACGTTCTAGGGTGGGGTTCTGTACGCTGGTGTGGTCTACGTCGTCGGCGTAGAATACGGGTTCCCCGGCGCGGCGGACTATCTGGGCCGGGACGCCGACGGCGGTGCAGTTCGGCGGGACTTCCCGGAGTACGACGGCGCCCCCGGCGATACGGGCATTGTCGCCGACGCGGAACGGCCCGAGGATTTTCGCGCCACAGCCGACGAGTACATTGTCTCCGAGGGTGGGGTGCCGCTTGCCCTTATCCTTCCCGGTACCCCCGAGCGTGACGCCCTGATAAAGTAAGCAGTCGTCGCCGATTTCGGTCGTCTCTCCGATAACGACGCCCATGCCGTGGTCGATGACGAGGCGGTGTCCGATGACGGCCCCGGGGTGGATTTCGATTCCCGTCCAGAAGCGCGACCACTGCGAGACACAGCGTGCCAGAAAGCGTAAGTCGTGGCGGTAGAGCCAGTGGGCGAGGCGGTGCCAGAGGATGGCGTGTACGCCGGGGTACAGCAGGAAGATTTCGAGTTTGCTTCGGGCGGCGGGGTCGCGGCGCTGGTAGGCCGCGAGCAGTCCGCCAAGGCGGGTTACGCGTCTGTTCATGGTGTTTCTCCTTTCGGGGGATTGGCAAAAAAGCCGCCCCCCGTACAAGTACGAGAGGCGGCGTAAAACCGCGGTTCCACTCTCATTTCTCACTCAAAGCCCCATGACGCGGGACGGTTCGGGGGATTCTCACCCCGCGCTCCCGGACGCACTTCCCGGGGCCCCGCGCGCCTCCGCTTCCAGCCTTCCGGCGGGGGCTCTCTGTGCGCCGGACTGCCCGGTACTCTTTCCGTTCTTCGCGCTGTCTCTGCTGACAGTATATTAGCCAATCCGTGCGCCCGTGTCAAGGACTTTCCGAAAAATTGCGGGCGCAAAGCGGCGGCGGGGGCGAATTGCCGATTTTTTCGCGCCGCGCCGCCGCGATTCTGTGTACTTTTGCCTTGCAAAGCGCGGACAAGCCTGTTATAATGGCCTTACATCAGAAAGGAGGTCCTTGCAAGCATGAAAAAGTACATTGCGGAAGCTATCGGGACCATGACGCTGGTCGTACTCGGCTGCGGTACGGCGATGCTCGTCGGTTGCGACGCCGCCAACGGCGGCGGCTACATCCTCACGGCGCTGGCCTTCGGCCTGTCCATCGTCGCGATGGCCTACTCCATCGGCAACATCTCCGGGTGCCACATCAACCCGGCGGTGTCGCTGGGCGTCTACCTCAGCGGCGGCCTGACGGTGTCGGACTTCGTCGGCTACGTCATCTCGCAGTGTGTCGGCGCGCTGGTCGGCTCCGGCATTCTCGCGGCGATTTTCGGCATGGGCGGCGTAGTAGACCAGACCGGCGGACTGGGCACCAACGGCCTCGCGGGCGTCAACGGCAACGCCGCCGCCGGACTGCTCGTCGAAATCGTCCTGACCTGCATTTTCCTGCTCTGCATTCTGGGCGTCACGTCCAAGAAGGCCAAGCACGGCTCGTTCGGCGGCCTCGTCATCGGCCTGACCCTCACGGGCGTACACATCCTCGGTATCGGCCTGACGGGCACGTCCGTCAACCCGGCCCGCAGTCTTGGCCCCGCCATCGTCGCCGCCATGACCGGGAACGTCGCCCCCATGGCCAGCCTGTGGGTCTTCATTGTCGGCCCGCTGGTAGGCGCCGCCCTCGCCGCGTTCCTCTACAAGTATCTCGAAAACTGATTCGGACAGGCGGGGCATTCTCCGGAATGCCCCGCTTCCCGCTTGAAAGTGACTGCCATGAAAGTACGCCGACACTTCTACTTTTCCGGGCGCGTGCAGGGCGTCGGCTTCCGCTACCGCGCCACCTACGCCGCCCGCGCCGCCAAATTGACCGGATGGGTCAGGAACCTGTGGGACGGGCGCGTTGAAATGGAAATACAGGGCGACGACGCGCTCATCACGCGCCTGCTCTACGACCTGCGCAAAGACCGCTTCATCCGTATTACGGGCGTCGAAAGTGAGGAACTCCCGCTCGTCGACGGCGAGCGCGACTTCCGCCCCACCGGATAACGAACGACGCCTCCCCATGACCACGGGGAGGCGTTTTGTTTCGCGTTCCGCGACGTTTGCGCACGAATTGTTTACAAAATCCGCCTTGACACGTACCCCAAAACCCGCTATGATTACCCTACGCACAGTGTACGGTAGAAAGGAGATTCGCTATGGACGAGAACACCCCGCGCTATCCGGAAGACAACGACCCGCGACGCCAGCCGCCGAAACGGGGCGGTTCCGCGTTGATTACGCTTTTACTCGTTCTGATTATTCTGCTCCTGTCGGCCATTCTGATTTACCTCCGCTACGGCGACGTGATGATGAACCGTCTCTACCAGTTCACCGACGGGAAAATCGGCGCGGAGACGGGCGTTACGTCCCTGCCTCGCCGCGAGGTAGAGGATACCGAACCCCTGCCCGGGGACACCGACGAACTGCCGGGAGTGGATACGGAATCGGGAGACGCGATTCCCGACGAGGACGAGTTTTTCGAGCCAGAGCCGGAACCCGAACCCGAACCCGTTGTACTGGACTACGCCGCCGCAAGGGCCCTCCCGGACGGTATCGAACTGAGTACGCACGACTTCACCCTCCGGACGCTGGGCGAGAGCGCGACTGTACGCGTCAAGGGCGGCAGTACGGGCCCGTTTACGTGGATAAGCGAAAACCCGTCCGTGGCGTCCGTCGACGAGAACGGCAAAATTACCGCCGTATCCCACGGGACAGTAAACGTGATTGTCACCGACGGAGTACGAAAGGGCCTCTGCGTGGCCCGTATGATTACCGGGGCGACTTCCACCACCGCGAAACTCAATACCACCGATTTCACCCGCACTGTAGAAGAGGGCGAGTACCAGTTGAAAGTCTCCGGCGTCGACGGGCCGATTGCGTGGACAAGCGAAAACCCGTCCGTGGCGTCCGTCGACGAAAACGGCCTCGTGATACCGTTGAGCAAGGGACAAGCCCGTATCCGGGCCTCGTGGGACGGCGGCTATCTCATTTGCGTGGTACGCGTCCCCGGATAAGTTACGCGCCTTCCCTGTCGTTGCGGGGGAGGCTTTTTCGTCTCCCGCTCCGTCGTTGCGCGACACTATGCCGCCTGTCCTTTGCCGAGTGCGCCGGGATTTTCCTCTGAACACGCTTATAGCGTTGCTTCAGGGGAATATTTCCTCCCGGGGGCGCATAGAGTGTTGGAAACGGCGCGGGAGGCGGAGACATGAGGACAGGGACAGGGCGGTATACAGTCCACAAATACGGCAAGCGCAGACGCGGGCGCGGCGGGAAGCAGTTCTGGCAGTTCATGATATGCGGTACGGTATTCGTGGCGCTGGTGGCGGCGAAACTCTGGGGCCCCAAACATGCCGCGACGTTGCGCAGTACGCTCAGCGCGGCCCTTGACAGGAATATGGACGTGCAGGAAGTCTTTTCGACGGTGGGCCGGACATTCGCCGGGGAGAGCAACCCCGCCGAGGGCTTGCGGGAAGTCTGGGAGGCGGTATTTCTGCCGACGGACGGCGGCGGAGAATCCGGAGAAGCCGCGCCCGAGGCACTCGCCGAAACCGTGGCGGGGAGCGTGTCCGAACTCCCGGAGACGCTGACGCCCCACGAGTGGTCGGAGCCGTTCGCGAACAGTACCGCGTTCGCGTCGCTCTCGGAGCCGTGGCCCGAGACTTCCGGCGCGGCGGTCATCGCGGAGCCGTCGTCGGACAGCAACGCCTCCGACGACGCCCGCCCGCAAACGTTCCTGTACACCGGACAGAACCTGCCGGAAAACGTCGGCATGGAACAGGTTCTCTTGAATTTCGACTACCAGTGCCCGGTACGCGGCACGCTGACTTCCGGTTTCGGCTACCGCAAACACCCCATCGACGGCGCGGAGCGCTTTCACTACGGCGTCGACATCGCCGCCGACACGGGTACGGAAATCGTCTGTTTCGCCGACGGCGTCGTGACCGCCACCGGGGAAAGCAGTAGTTTCGGCAAATACTGTACGGTGGAGCACGGCGGCGGCTTTACGACGCTCTACGCGCACTGCGAACGCGTCACGGCAACCGCCGGGGCGGCTGTGCGCATGGGCGACAAACTCGGGGAAGTCGGCGCGACCGGACAGGCCACGGGGCCGCATTTACATTTCGCCCTGCAGCGGGAGGGAATCTACCTGAACCCCGTTTACTATCTGGCGGGATAACGGAAGGAGCGCAAAAGATATGGCAAGGCTACGCGTACACGGTTCGCCGGGGTTCTACGTCCTGCTGACGTGGTTCGCGGCGGCCAACGGACTGCGCCCATTGTTGACGGTACTCGCCGCCGCGCTCGTCCACGAGTGCGGACACCTCACCGCCCTGCGCCACTGCGGCGCGCGCGTGACCGGACTCCGCCTCGGCGTCTGCGGGGCCGTCCTCGACAGCGACTGCTCCCGCCTCTCCTACGGACAGGAATTGTCGTGCGTCCTCGCGGGCCCGGGGGCGAATCTCCTCGCGGCCTTACTCTGCGCGGCGGCGGGGAATCCGTGGCCCGCCTTCACCGGGGCCAGCCTCGTACTCTGCGCGTTCAACCTGTTGCCCGTGCGTCCGCTCGACGGGGGCCGTGCTCTGGAACTGTCGCTCTCGTGGGCGGCCGGCCCGGCGGCGGGCGAATACGCCGCGCGCTGGGTCAGCGCGGCGGGGGCCTTGGCATTGGCGTCGGGGCTGGCCTGCGTCATGCACAGAAGCGGCGGCAGTCTGTGGTTACTCCCCGCCATGCTCGGACTGCTCGCCGTATCCGTCCGGGAGTGCCTCGGGCGGGCATAAAAGCACCCCGTCGCAAATGCGGCGGGGTACGGCGCTATTCGGAAACGTCCACGGACACCGTAGACACGGCGTCGACGCTCGGCGCGTCCCCGTCCGACACGGAAACCGCTACCTTTTCAACGGTACTTTCTCCCTCTGACGCGGCGGCGCCGTTCTCCTCTGACGCGTCCTCGCCTTCCAGAACACTGTCATAGTCCTTGTGCTCCTTCGCCATCAGCGCCGCCATTTTCGCCGCTAGGTACAGCTCCGGCGAAAAGTTCTGTAGGAATTTTTCGTCCTGCGGCGGCACCCTCCCGCAGCTCGCGATTCGACGGTAGATTTCCAAGGCCTTCGCCTGCGCCTTTGCCTGTTCCGCCGCGACTTTCGCCTGTTGTTTCGCGGCTTGCGCGTTGTGTTCGGCGGCCTCCATCAAGGCTTTCGCCTGATTGTACGCCGCCACACGCGCCCGGACAGCGTCAATCTCTGCCGCCATTTCCTCCGACACGGCGAATTTTTTCCCGTTGAACTCGATATAGCCCTCTTCCGCCGCCGTCCGGAACTGCTCCTCGTTCAACTGTACGGTGTCGCGGTTGCGCCCCGTGCTGACAGGCGTCCCCGATGCCCGTTTCATGTCGCGGAGATTCCTCGACGCCCGACGGAACGTCACTGCCCGCGTAACCGGATTCATATCCACGGCTCCCGCCTCCTTTCTCTCTGTCTTTATATCGGCACAGAGGGGTGGAAATTAAGACAGGCGTTGCATGATACGGTACAGGTAGGTGTAGGCTACTCCCACTTGCAAATGCTCATAAGTCAACCTCCCTGTTTTCCTCGGAAACGTATGCTTACGGCGTCTATCATAGCAGAAACGCCGCCCCCGCGCAAGGAATTTCCGCGCAAAAAGTCCCCTCCCGCGAACGGGAGAGGGTAGCACATTATGCGAGATTCCGGTAAAGATACGTGACAATATCCGCTCTCGGACAGAGCGCGGACGGGGTAAAGGCTTCTCCGGTACCGCTGAGCAGTCGGGCGGCGTCGGCCCAGCGCACGGCGTCGGTATAGTAGCCCTGCGGGAAACTGTCGGCGAGGGAACCTTCGCCCGACGGCGCGGGGCGGCCCTGCGCGCGCCACAGGAACGTAACCACATGGGCGCGCGTACACGGGATTTATAGTCATCCAACTTGACTATAGAATAACACATGGATGTAGCTAAAAGCACCC
>CAMHDB010000062.1 GCA_946183715.1 uncultured Oscillibacter sp. | reverse complement strand
TCATGTCCGCCGAACAGCTCGTCATCAACATCCCCTACGAGTTCAACGACTACATCACCGACGAGCTCAAGGGCTACGTGTTCGACTACGCGATGCTCTCCACGCCGGAGGACATCGAGCGCGAGCGCGACGAGGCCTCCGACGAGCACGCCCCCACGATGGAACTCATGTTGTCCGCCGTGCCGACGGGCGTGCTGGACGACGCCAAGCACATCATGCGAAAGGCCGGGCTGAAACTCGTCAAGGCCGCGCCGTCGCTGTGCGCGTACATTTCGCTCATTCGCCGCGCGGAGGCCGTCAGCGGGAGTACGGAGCCCCGCGAATACTGCCTCCTCGACCTCGGATTCCAGAATATCCGGATGTACATGTTCCGGGGGGAGCGGCACATCGTCACGCGCGTGCTGGAAACCGGCCTGTCCGTACTCGACGACGCAATCGCCGACGCGATGGACGTGGACGCCCATCTCGCGCACACCTACCTGTTGACGAACTACGAGGGCTGTCAGAATCACGAGGCCTGCGTCAACGCCTACAACAACCTCTCCGTAGAACTCATGCGCGCGCTCAACTTCTACCGTTTCAGCAACCCCGACAGCGATGTCAACGACGTTTGGCTCTGCGGCGGCGGCGCGGTTATCGTACCGCTTCAGGAAGTCATCCGGGAAACCCTAGACATGAACATCCACCAAGCCGCGAACCTCGCCCCCGGCGGCGACAGAATCCCCGACTGCTACCAGTATATCGAATCCATCGGCATTACCATGGACTGACACGAGGAAAGGAGGAAACATTGTGACTTTAAGCCTCTTGAAAAAGCCGGACACACCGGAGGAGGAAGGTCAGGAGGCGCGGCCCGCTCTCCGCTGGCACCTTGTCGGGCATATGCCCGTCAAGCGCTCCATCAACTTCGTCACGGTCGGGGAGAAGCCCATTGACTGGCGGGTTGCCATTCCGGCTATCGCGCTCATCATCGTGGCCGCCGGATTTGTCAGCAAGGTGGCCGTCATCGACCGCTTCGCCGCGCTGGACGCCGCCCGCTCCGAGGTCTACGCGCTCCAAAACCAAATCAACCAGAAAAACGACGAGTACAACCACTTCAAGGACATCTCCTTGGACTACGCCCACTACACCACCAACGACATGACGGCGGAGGAGTACGACCGTATCAGCCGCGTGACCGTCATGGACGTGGTACAGCAGATTATCCTCCCCGTGGCCCCGCTGGACGCGTGGTCGCTCCACGAAAACACGCTCTCCATACACGTCAGCAGTAACACGCTGACCGAAATTACGGCGATGGTACAGCAGTTGCAGGAATCCCCCGTGGTGTCCTCCTGCGCCATCGTGACGGCCTCCACGACGGTTTCCAGCAACGAGAACGTTTCCAACGAGGAGACGATTACCGCCGAGGTCAACATCACCTTCAAGACCGCCTCCGTGCTCTGGGACGAGGCGAAAGCCGCCGAAGAGGCCGGGGAGGCCGGGGAGGCCGCGGAAACCGAACAAGCCGCACAGCAGGAAGGAGTTGAAGCCCCGTGAGACTGCTAACCCGTGACTTTACCCTCCCGGAAAAACTGATTCTTCTCGTGCTGATTCTCGTGCTGATGGGCCTAGGCTACTACCAGTTTATTGACCAGCCCATCCGGCGGGGCATTGAGGAGGCCCACGCCGAGCGCGACAATCTGGTATTGGAACTCGCCGCCGTAGAGCGCCGTATCGACGATTACAAGCGCCGCGTGGCCGAACTCGAGGAGGCCAAGGAACTCCGGCACGAAATGCCGAGCTACAACCAGAGCGAGGAGGAACTGCGGATTCTCAACGAGGTGCTGGGCGCTTCGGAGCAGTATTCGCTGGCCTTCGACAAAATCACGCTGAACGGAAACCAGATTCGCCGCAACTTCCTGATTTCCTTCACGGCCCCGAGTTTCGAGACCGCCAAGGGCATTTTCACCCGCCTGTCGGCGAGCCCCATCCGCTGTCTGGTCGGGGACATCCAGTGTAGCGGCGTGGACGCCGCGGACGGCAACACCGTCAACGTCAAGGCGAACGGCACCTTCTACGAAACCCGCGTGGACGCCGTCATGGACGCGGTTCTTGCCGAACTCATCCGGGCGCAGGAAGCCGCCGCCGCCGCTTCTTCTTCCTGACAAAACTGCCTCCCTGTTACGGAAAATCAGGCCTTTGCTGTCACGGCAAAGGCCTGATTCCTGATTTCGCAAGCTGTTTCACGGAAAAGGCCCGGCTTCGTCCGGAATGGCCGCGTCCCGCGCTTTCAAAAGGACATCCCGCATTTCCGCCGCCGCGCTGACGCAGGACTGGTAATCCCTGTTCTTCACGACTTTTCCCTTGACGGACGCCTCCACGTCGTAGCCCCTCACGATAAGCGGCCTCCGGTTCAGGCAGAACCGCATTTCATGGAAAAACGGGTGCTCCACCAGAATGCGAACCCAAATATTAAAGCGGTATTCGTACCGTTTTGGGCGGTAACTGATTCGCCCCAATCCCGGCGAAAAGCGCTTCAATTCGGTTCTGTGTTCCTCGATTTCCGTGTCGCATTGCAGGATTTGACGGTAGTCCAGAATGTCCGGGTTCTCTGTCGGGAACTCCTTCACCAAGGCGTCCGAAACCGCGAACTGCCGGCGCGCGTCGTCCAGATACAAAGTCGGGCCTCGCCAGACGCGTACCGTGGGACGGAAGCCGGACAAGCGTCCTCTGTTCTCTTCCCGATAGGCCAGATGGGCGCGGAGTTCCGCCTCCGTGATATCCTGACGGCACCGGAACCACGGCGACATTTTGCCGGTGCATTCGCCGCACAGCCACCCCGCCGCCACAGTACGGCTTCCGAAAGATGTGGCCTCCGCGCCGCACAGAATACAGCGTCCCGGTTCCGTTCGTTTCTGTTCTAGCATAGCAGTTCACGCTCGTCATTGGACATTCGAACCTCCTCCTGTTCGTATCCGCCTTTCGCCTGTGGCGGCTATTATACTCGAAAGCGGTAAAGTTTTCCCCTCCGTAGCCGCGTCTCCTTGACTGTGTGGCAAATAGGCGGCAAAGTTTACCGTCGTTGAGTATATATATGAGCGGGGGAGAGATTACAAGGCCTGACTCTGTACCACAAGGAGCCGTAAGGCCTCCAAATACCCTTCCAGCCCGTGCCCGCGAATCGTCGCCACGGCCACCGCGCGCACATACGACACCCGCCGGAAGTCCTCGCGCGCGTCGGGGTTCGTGACGTGTACCTCGACCGTCGGGATGTTCGCCGCCTTCAGGGCGTCGAGAATCGCGACGCTTGTGTGTGTGTACGCCGCCGGATTCAGCACGATTCCGTCTACTTCGTCGAAATAAGCCTGTTGAATCGCGTCGACCAGCGCGCCCTCGTGGTTCGACTGCACAAAGTACACGTCGACGCCGAGTTTGTCGGCCTCCGCGCGAATCATGTCGAGCAAGTCGGCGTAGGTGCGCCCCCCGTACAGCTCCGGCTCCCGCACGCCCAGCAGATTCATATTCGGCCCGTTCAATACCAGAATGCGCATAAGTCCCCCTCACACTTCCGCGTAACTGCCCAGAAACTGGAAACTCTCACAGCTCCGCTCCATTTCCTCCAACATCGCCAGTACGCCCGGTTCCTTTACCGACGCCTCCAGCTCAAGGAAGAAGATGAACTCGAAATTCCGCCCCGACACCGGACAGGATTCCAGTTTCGTCATATTGACGCCCAGCGCCGCGAGTTTCGACAGCACGTCGTAGAGCGCGCCGGGCCTGTTCTCCGTGGCGATAATCAGGCTGATTCGGTTCGCGCCCGAGTAGATGGCCGGGTCTTTCGAGACGCAGATGAAGCGCGTATAGTTGTTGTCGCTGTCCATGATTCGGTCGCTGACGCATTCGAGGCCGTAGAGGGCGGCGCAGGCGTGCGACGAAATCGCGGCGGCGTGGCGGTTGCCGCTCCCCGAAAGGCTTTTCGCCGCCGACGCCGTGTTGCTCTCCGGAATCACGCGCACGCCGTTCAGGCCGTTCAGGAAGCGCGAACACTGCCCGATGGCCTGTTCGTGGGAGTGAATTTCGGTGATGTCGGCGAGCTTGACGCCGGGGAGGGCGAGCAACTCGTGCCGGATATGCAGGCGGGTCGAGCGCACGACGGACAGTTTGTGGTCTTGGAGCAAGTCGTAGACCGCGCGCACGGAGCCGTTGGAGCTGTTTTCGATGGGCAGTACGCCGAACTTGCACAGCCCCGACTCCACCGCCGACGCCACCGCCTGAAAAGTCTTGACGTACACGATATGCCCGCGCGGGAGAATCCGGTCACAGGCGGCTTGGGAGTTGCCGCCCTCGATTCCCTGACAGGCCACGAGGCCCGTTTGGGGGAAGATTTCGCCGCCGCCCGCGAGCGCCGCCTTGATGTACGCCTCGACTTTCGTCGGCGGGGAGACGATTTCCGCCTGTCGCGAGCGGGACAGCTCCAACAGCGTCGCGAACAGGTGATAGGCGTAGCGTTCCAGCGCTCCGGCGTCCTCCGTGACTTTCGCGAGAATTTCGCGTTCCCGTTCTTTATTCAGAATCGGCAGGCCGTGCGCGGCCTTGTATTTGGCGGTCTTGTCGGCCAGTTCCATGCGTTTCAGGAACAGCCGCAGTAATTCCGCGTCGATACGGTCGATGTCCGCCCGGATTTCCGTCAGTTCCATGAAGTTCCCTCCCTGTATTCGAGCAGCAAGTCGAGCAGGACGCACGCCGCGACGGCCTCCGCGACGGGCACCGCCCGGTGTGCCACGCAGGGGTCGTGACGCCCGGAGACCGTCAGCGTCGCGGCCTCCATAGTATTCAGGTCTACGCTCTTTTGCGGCTTTCCGATGGACGGCGTAGGCTTGAACGCCGCCCGGAATACGACGGGCATGCCCGTCGTAATGCCGCCGAGAATGCCGCCGCTGTGGTTCGTCTCCGTGACGATTGCGCCGTCGTGTACGGCGAAGGGGTCGTTATTCGCGGAGCCGCGCAAGTCCGCCGCGCCGAAGCCCGCGCCAAATTCGACGCCCTTCACGGCGGGGATTCCGAATACGGCGGCGGCGAGACGGCTTTCCAGCCCGTCGAAGAACGGCCCGCCCAGTCCGGCGGGCAGTCCGACCGCCGCGCATTCTACGACGCCCCCCACGCTGTCGGCGTCGGCGCGCGCGGCGCGGATGACGCTTTTCATACGTTCCCCGGCGTCGTCGTCGAGTACGGGGAAGGCTTTCGCGGCGAGTTCGTCGAACAGTCCCGGCGTGGGCGACAGCGGAAACGGCGCGTCCGCCACGCCCCCGGCGCGGTAGAGGTGCGCCCCGACGTGTACGCCGCGCCGCGACAAAATCTGTTTCGCGATTCCGCCCGCCACGCACAGCGGAGCCGTGAGGCGTCCGGAGAAGTGCCCGCCGCCGCGCATGTCCGCGAAGCCGTGCCACTTGGCCCACGCGGTGTAGTCGGCGTGACCGGGGCGCGGGACGGCGCGGAGGGCGTCGTAGTCGCGGGAGTGCGTGTCGGCGTTGTCGAGGACGGCGCAGAGAGGAAAGCCGCAGGTCTTGCCGTCCTCCAGTCCCGACAAAAACCGGGGTACATCAGTCTCCGCGCGCGCCGTCGACAGTCCGTCGGGTTTGGCACGGCGGCGGTCTAAAAAGGCTTGCAGTTCGTCGAGGTCGACGGCCTCCCCGGCGGGCAGTCCGTCGACGAGGACGCCCACCGCCGCCCCGTGCGACTGTCCGAACAGCGCCACCCGCAACAGCTTTCCAAATTCAGAGGCCATAAATTTCCCCTCCCAACTCCCGATAGTCCGCGAAGAACGACGGGTACGACTTTCTGACCGCCTCCGCGCCGCGAATCGTGACGGGTTCGCGCCGCGCCGAGGCGAGTACCGCCGCCGCCATGACAATCCGGTGGTCGTTCGCGCCGTCCACGTCGACGCCCCCGCCGGAATCCGTCATGCCGCCGTCGACGCGAAGCCAGTCAGGCCCGGTCTCCGCGCCGACGCCGAACGCCCGCAGTAACGCCGCGACGCTTTCGAGGCGGTCGCTTTCTTTGAGGCGCAGGCGTCCGGCATTCGCGAAGCGTGTCGGCGACGCCCGCCGCGCCGCCATAATTGCCAGCGGCGGGAGCAAGTCCGGAATCCCGCCGAGGTCGATTTCCAGCGGCGCGGGCGCTTGCATTTCCCGGTACAAGTCCGCGATTGCGCGGTCTCCCTGTACGGAATCGGGGTTCAGGCCGCGGATTTCCACGGCGTTCCCGAGGAAGTTGGCGGCGTACCAGAACGCCGCCTGAGACCAGTCCGCCTCCACCGACAAATTGTCGACGCGGTAGCGCTGTCGGCCCGGAATCCGGAATACGTCCGGGTTAGTACAATCCGCCGACACGCCGCAACGGCGCAGGGTGTCGAGGGTCATGTCGACGTAGGCGGCGGACTGTAGCGGGGAAGTCAGGCGGATGACGGATTCCGCGTCGAGCAGGGGCAGGGCGAACAGCAGGCCCGTCACGAACTGACTGGACACGTCTCCGGGTAAACGGTACTCACCGGGCGTCAGCCGTCCCCGGACAGTCAGACGGTCTCCGGCCTGTTCGTACACGACGCCCTTTTCGTCGAAGATGTCGAAATAGGGCGTTTGGGGGCGTTGCATGAGGCGTCCGCGCCCCGTGAACGTCCCGCCGCCGCGCAGTACGAGCGCTACGGGAATTAAAAATCGTAGTGTAGAGCCCGATTCCCCGCAGTCGAGGACACTTTCCCCGGCGCCGCGCAGGGCCGCCGCACAGGCGATTGTCGCGCGGATGTCCTCCGAGAGCGTCGGCGACACAGAAAAGGTCTCCAATCCGGCGAGGAGTTCGGCGACGACCGCGCGGTGTGCCATGGATTTCGACGGCGGCGGCGTGACAGTCCCGCGAAGGCGGCGCGGGGAAATCGTCACGTCCACGGCGCGCACCCCGCCCGGATGATGTCGGGCAGTTCGGCCACGGGCACAGCCCGCAGGACACAGCCCCCGACGCGCTCCGGAATCACGAGCGTGACCGTATCCCCGGCGCGCTTCTTGTCCGACAGCGCCGCCTCCGACAACGCCTCCGGCGGGAAGTCCGTCCCGCAGGGCAGGCCGTTCGCCGCGAGGCAACCGCAAATCCGCGCCGCGACAGGTTCCGCCGTCCAGCCGAACGCCTCCGCCGCGCGCGCGATAACGCCCAGTCCGGCGGCGACGGCGTGTCCGTGCGGTATCGTGTAGCCGCTACACTTTTCGACGGCGTGTCCGACGGTGTGCCCCAAATTCAACAGCCGCCGCTCGTTCTGTTCGCGCTCGTCGCGTTCGACGACGCCCGCCTTGTAGGCCACACAGCGCGCGATAACCTCTGTTTCGTGCGCCGCCACTTCCCCGGCCTCACACATAGAAAGTAAACTCTCCCCGGAAAGTACGCCCGTTTTGACGACTTCCGCCATACCGTCGGCGAACGTCTCGGGCGGGAGGGTACGCAGAAAGTCGGTGTCACAGAGTACGGCGGCGGGTTGCGCGAACGCCCCCGCGAGATTCTTCCCGGCGCGCAAGTCGACAGCCGTCTTGCCGCCTACGGACGAATCCACGGCGGAAAGTAACGTCGTCGGGATTTGCGCGTATCGGATACCCCGCAGGTACACGGCGGCGGCGAACCCGGCCATATCGCCCACGACGCCCCCGCCCAGCGCTACCAATGCGTCGGAACGCGTCAGGCGTTCCCGGGCGAGAAATTCCAGAATGCCGCCGAGTGTCGAGAGGTTCTTGTGCGCCTCCCCGGCGGGGACGGTGTGCGGCACGGTACGGAATCCGGCGCTTTGCAGGCTTTCGCGGACGGCGTCGAGGTACAGCGGCCCGACTACGCTGTCGGTCACGACCGCGGCGCGGCAGTGGCCCAGCGTATCCCGCAGGATTCGCCCGAAATCGGGGAGTAGTCCCGGCCCGACCTGTACCTGATACGCCGGGCGCGTCCGGACGGGTATCGAAACCGCGTTCATATCTCCGCGCCCCCGTTGACCGAACGCATGACGCCGTGAAGCGTCAGCAGTTTCTTGGCTACCGTGTCGAATACTTGCGGCTTTAGGGATTGCGGCCCGTCGCAGAGCGCGTGTTCGGGGTCGTTGTGGACTTCAATCAGCACGCCGTCGGCCCCGGCGGCGACGGCCCCCAGCGCCATAGGCTCTACAAGCCAGTATTTGCCCGTCGCGTGGCTCGGGTCTACGACCACCGGGAGATGTGTCAGGTAGCGCAGAACCGGAATACAGCTCAAATCCAGCGTGTTGCGCGTGAACGTCTCAAAGGTTCGTATGCCACGCTCGCAGAGAATCACGTTCTCGTTTCCGCCGGCCATGACGTACTCGGCGCTCATCAGCCATTCCTCGTAGGTCGCCGACATGCCGCGCTTTATCATGACGGGCTTTTCCTGATGTCCGACGGCTTTCAGCAAGTCGAAATTTTGCATGTTCCGCGCCCCGATTTGGATTACGTCCACGTCCTTGAACAACGGCAGTTGCGTTACGTCCATCAGTTCCGTGACGATTGGCAGTCCGGTTTCGGCGCGCGCGGTCTTGAGGTATTCTAGGCCGCGTTCGCCCAGACCTTGGAAGGCGTAGGGCGACGTGCGCGGCTTGAACGCCCCGCCGCGAAGCATGGTTGCCCCGCTTGCTTTGACGGCTTTCGCAATCCCTACGACCTGCTCCTCGGATTCCACGGAACACGGCCCCGCCATAATCGTCAGCGTACCGCCGCCGATTTGCGTGTCGCGCACGGGGATTACGGTGTCTTCCGGGTGGAATTTGCGGTTGGCGTTCTTGTAGGGCTCCTGCACGCGCTTGACATCCTGCACGATATCGAGGGCGGCGATGAGGTCGATATCAAGGCGGGAGGTGTCGCCCACAAGGCCCAGTATGGTATTCGATTCGCCGACGCTCGTATGCACCGCGACGCCCTTCTCTTTGAGCCACGCGATAAAGCTCTCCAACTGGTCGGGGTTCGGGTTCTGCCTGAGAATGACAATCATAAGACACGCTGATTCAAAAAACGTAGTCAAACAATATCAAAGCTATTCTATGCTATAAATGAGCAAATCCGGCAATTTGGCGTGGACGAAACTTCAAAATTGTCCGCCATGCAAGGACTTTCGTGCAATTTTTCAAATTTGCTCATTTATAGTTCTATGAATACGTTTTTTGCTTTTTCCCGTTTCAACCTGTTCCGTTT
>CAMHDB010000061.1 GCA_946183715.1 uncultured Oscillibacter sp. | reverse complement strand
CGCCGGCCTGCAGGCGGGCCTGCGTGACGAACTGGTCGGCGTTCTCGGGTACGGTCACGGCGTCGGCCTGTCCGGCGGCGCGGAGGTATTCGAGGATACGCGCGGCGGTGCCGTAGTTGTGGGCGGTCTTGTCGGGGCCGTAAATGCGGTCGAGACGCGACTGCCAGTCGGTGAAGTCGTTCTCGGCGTGTGCCCGGATACGCGCCAGTACATTGAGTTCCGGGAGGGCGCAGAACGTCGACGAAAAGTCGGGCATGAAATCCTCGTCGAGCAGAACGGCGTCGCTTTTCAGGAACGTGACGTAGAAGAAATTCTCCTGCTCAAAGCTCCAGCGGCCTTCCAGACGGTCGGAGAGTTCCTGCGCGGTGTGGCCCAGAATCCGGAGGCCCAGACGGTCTTCCGGCGTCGACGCCTGCGGCACGGTGTCCTGACAGTAGGCGGCGAGCTCTTCCAGTTGCCCCGCGAGCCGCGGGTGCAGATTCGCGGCGGCCTTTTCGCCCTCGGGCGTGCGCCACGTCAGTCCGGCACTCCGCCCCGTCAGCGCGTACCACTGACACACTACGTCCAGCATTTCCGTAATGTTCGAGCGGAGATTGTTCCGGCGGTCGCCCTGTAAGTCGGTGTGCTCCTTTTGGAGGCGGAGACGCTTGGCGGCCTGCGTCCAGCAGTCCTCTATAAACTCGTCGATGGCGTCGGTGCTCAACTGCTTGTGCGAGAACTGCGGCACGCCGTTCAGGAAGCGCTCAATAAAGGTGTCGCGTTCTTCCTCTAACGCGTTCTGGTCGCGCTCCATGACGCGGCGAACCATCGTAGAGAGCCAGTTTTCCTTCGCGAACGCGATTTTTTTCGTTTCGAGCAGTCGCGCGAACCGGACGCCCTCCCGGGGCGGGGTGAGTACGAAACGGCGGTAAACCTCGTAGGCGTGGTGTACGACTTCGTTCAGTTCGTCGCGGATTCGGTTCACGTCCTGATTGCGGTAGTCGGCGTAGATGTCCATAGCCTGTCCGGAGAGGTTGCGGAACTCTTCCAGCGTGTCGCAAGCGCCTTGCAGGGCGGGGATGTCGCGCACGACGGAGATACTGTCGCGGAGGCCGCGGGCGGTGAAGTCCCAGCCGCGCCCGGAGAGGAACGACGCCCGGAGGAACGCCGACGCCATACAGAAGTCGTTCAGGCGGGGGTAGTCGGCGTCCATATTCTCAAGGGCGTTGAGGAGGGCGGAGATGGAGTAGTCCTGCGTCATGAGGGGGTCGCTGACGGCGATTCCCGCGACGCGGTAGACCGGGAGCAGGGCGTCGTTGAGGGTGGACGCGGCTTTCAGGTAGGCCACGGCGAGCGGCACGGCGTCGGGGCCGTCGAACTCCATCGCCCGGTCGACAATGTCCCGCTTCGACAGGCCCAGCGCGGCCCAGCCGTCGCGGTCCTGATAGGGCACGGTCTCCATATTCTCGTCGCCGGAATCGGGCTCTTCTTCCTCGTCGTCCCCGTCCTCTACGTCCTCCTCGTCGCCGGCCTCCTCATCGGCGTACTCCTCTTCGCCGCGGGGGAGTTCTTCGGGGGCTTCCTCCCCGGAATCGTCGGGGGCGCCGGGCTCCTCCGTGACGCGGTTCCGCTCCACGCGGCGGCGCGTCTCCTCCAAGGCGGCGTAAGAGCGCGCGAGGCGTTCGTCGTAGGGCGGCAGGACTTCCGACGCGAGGCGCAAATCTTCCTCCGCCGCGTCGGGCAGATTCAGCGCGCACTCCGCGCGGCACTTCCAAATCAGAATGCGCGGGTAGAAGCGGGCGTTCTGTTCGTCCCCGGCGAGTTCGTCGCTGCGGTAGAGCGCGAGCCATTCCTCGGCGCTCCGGCGCACGTCCTCCATTAAGGACAGGTCGAGCTTCTCGTAGTAACTGCGGATGCAGGAGCGGATATACTGCGCAAGGAACGTGGAGCGCACTTTGGCGCTGATAGGCCCGGATTCGAGCGCGCGGCCAAGGTACTCCCGCGACACCGGGAACTGACACAGGCCGTAGTACAACTGCCCGATGGCCGCGATACGCCACGGCTCTTCGGGGTAGGCGTCCTGATGGGCGCGGTAGAAGGATTCGACTTCGTACAGGGTATCGGTCTGCCTGTCCATGCGGAACTTTTCGAGCGCGAACTGCACGAGGTCGCCCATGGCGCTCTGCGCGTCGGGGGTGAGGGCGGCTTCCTCGCACAGGGCGATTGCGGCTCCGTACTCCCCGCGCGCGGCGGCCTGACGCGCCAGCACGAGCGGCGAGTCCGCGCCGTGGATTTCGTAGGCCCAGCCTTCGCGGGGCACGAAACTGACCCATATCGGGGGGCCGTCCAGTCGGTTGTTGAGATTCTCTTCCAGTCTTTGGGCCAGCGGTTTGTCGGCCTCCTGATAGGAGAAGTAGCAACGCCCGTCGGGGGCGGTAATCTCCCCGCGGCGCCCGCCCCAGTCGAGTTTGCTAATCCAGCCGACGTAGCGGCGCTCCGGCGGCGCCACTACCGTCGGGGCCTCCGGCACGGGCGCGGCGTCCTCGCCATCCAAGACGGTGAAGCGGCGGATTTCCTGCGCGCTTTCGGTTCCGGGGAAGTAGCGGGTCAGGGTATTGAGGGCGCGTTCGGTGTCCTGCAGGCTGACTGTCTCCGGGAGGGGCTTGCTTGCGACCAGCGCGGCCAGTACGCGTCGCAAACTCTGCTGGAAGCCAAGCCCGAGGCGCTTGTCGAGCAGGCGGACGGCGGAAATGTCCTTGGCGTTCAGGGCGCTGACGGTCAGGATACTGAGCAGGTCTTCCTCGGAGGAGCCTTCGGGGTGACGGGTGTCGGGTTCGAGAATCGCCAGCGCGGCGTAGGCCCCCGCCTTGGCCCATGTCCCCTCGCGGAAGGCGCACAGCGCGGCCTCGTGGAAACAGCGCCCGACGAGAAACACGTCGGCGTAGTACAGGCCCGCTCGGGCCAGCATGGCCCCGCAGAAACAGGCCGCGTCGGCGCTCCACGCGTCCTGACGGGGGGTCTGCGGCTGGGTAACGAGTTGGCAGGCGGCCCGCGCCGCCGCCGACATCCGCTCGCGGTCGGTACACTTCACGCCGTACTGAAATTTACTGTAAATACCGTCAAGTTTTTTGCGTTCCTTACGGGAGAGCTGTCCGAACAGGTCGCGGATTTTTCTGTCGCTGAGCGCAAGCCCCGCCACGGACACTTCGTCTCTGAGTAAGGACGCGGTTTCGATTTGGGGTTCCGGCGCGGGGGCCGGGGGCGTGGCCGGGGCGTTTGACTGCGCCGGGGACGGTACGGACGAAACCTGCTTCCAGCCGTGAATGATTCCGTAGCTCAAGAACAGTTCCTGCCCGGCCCCGTCGGTGAGCATGAGCGTCCCGCCGGAAGGCGCGCCCCCCGCGTCGTATTCGGTTTCGTTCTCCGTCACGGTCGCCGAGAGTGTCTCCAAGTGCGTGACATCCCCGTAGGTGACGGATACGGCGTCTCCGCTCCGCAATTTTGAGAGCGATTTCATGATAAGCCTTGACACAAAAAAGCCTCCTCTGCATGCCAAAATTTTTCCAATATGATTATATCACGGCGGCGGCTGTTTTTCAAGAGCTTTTTTGCGCAAATCTACTCGAATTATGAAAAAGTGTACGTTCGCGCGGGGCGGAGGGCGGAAGGCCGCGAAAAGGGGATTGTATTTTCTCCCGTTTCCGCTATAATGTGGGCGTGGAAAGAAAAATAAGGAGGATTGTCACATGTCACAACGCAAACCCTACTATATCACGACGCCGATTTACTACCCGTCCGACAAGCTCCACATCGGCCACACCTACTGCACCGTCGCCACGGACGCCCTCGCGCGCTACCAGCGCCTCAAAGGCCGCGACGTAATTTTCCTGACGGGCACCGACGAGCACGGGCAGAAAATCGAGAACAAGGCCAAAGAGGCGGGCGTGTCGCCGAAAGAATTTGTGGACGCCATCGTAGACGGGCCGCGCGGCGTGCGCGACCTCTGGCGGCTGATGAACATTTCCAACGACCGCTTCATCCGCACGACCGACGAGTACCATGTCAAGTCCGTACAGCGCATTTTCCGGCGCATGTACGAGAAGGGCGACATCTATCTCGGCGCCTACAAGGGCAAATATTGCACGCCGTGCGAATCGTTCTGGACGGAAAGCCAGCTCAAAGACGGCTGCTGCCCCGACTGTGGGCGGCCCGTCGTCGACGCGGAGGAGGAAGCGTACTTTTTCCGCCTGAGCAAGTACGCCGACCGTATCCGCGACCTGCTGGAGAATACCGACTTCCTGCAACCCCGTAGCCGCGTCAACGAGATGGTCAAGAATTTCCTCGACCCCGGTCTGGAGGACTTGTGCGTATCGCGGACAAGTTTCCAGTGGGGCATTCCCGTCGATTTCGACACCAAACACGTCGTCTACGTCTGGCTCGACGCCCTCACCAACTATATTACCGCCCTCGGCTACGGGAACGACCAGTACAGCGACTACGACCGCTACTGGGCCGACGCCCGCGACGAAAGCGGCTGGCGGAGAAGTAACGTCGCCGTGAACATCGTCGGCAAGGAAATCGTGCGCTTCCATTCGATTATCTGGCCCGCCATGCTGATGAGCTTGGGCGAACCCGTCCCCGCGCACGTATTCGGCCACGGCTGGCTGTTGCTCGACGGCGGCAAAATGTCGAAATCAAAAGGCAACGTCGTCGACCCGTATATTTTAGCCGAACAGTTCGGCGTCGACGCCCTGCGCTTCTTCCTGTTGCGGACGTTCCCGTTCGGCGCGGACGGCAATTTCTCCAACGAACTCCTCATTCAGACTATCAATACAGACCTTGCCAACGACTTAGGCAACCTCGTTTCGCGCACGACGGCAATGGCGGTCAAGTATTTCGGCGGGACGCTTCCGGAATCCGCCGGGGCCACCGCCGACGAAATCGACCTCGCGAAACTGTCGGCGGCGGGCGGCGAAATTACGCTCTCCGCCACCAGCGACGGCGACCCGCTCCTCTACGACGCGCAATTAGTCGCGCTGGCGTCCGGACTGCGCAACCGCTTTGAGGCGCAAATGGACACGTTCGCGCCCCATAACGCGCTGTCCGAAATCTTCAAGGTTATCCAGCGGGCCAACAAGTATATCGACGAGAACGCGCCGTGGGCACTCGCGAAGGATATGGACGCGAACGGCGCGCGCCTCGCGCATGTCCTGTACAACCTGCTGGAAACGGCGCGTATTTGCGGCGTGTTGCTGACGCCGTTCATCCCGGAATCGTGCGAAAAGCTGTTCGGGCAAATCGGCGCGCCGGAGGCCGCCCGTACTTGGGACAGCGCCGCCGTCTGGGGGGCTTTACCCGTCGGCGCGACGGTCTCGAAGGGCGAAAACCTGTTCCCGCGCGTGGACATGGAGAAGGCGTTAGCCGAACTCGAAGCGGCGTCGGAGGCCGCCAAAAAGGCCGCGCTCCCGCCCGTCGAACTCGAACCGTATACGGAGGAGGCCGTAGACTTTGACACGTTCTGCAAGAGCGATTTCCGGGTCGTGAAAGTCAAGGACTGTACGGCGGTCAAGAAGAGCGCGAAACTGTTGCGCTTCACCCTCGACGACGGCTCCGGCACCGACAGACAGATTTTGTCGGGCATTCACGCGTGGTACGAGCCGGAGGCGCTGATTGGCAAGACGCTTGCGGCGATTGTGAATCTCCCGCCGCGCAAGATGATGGGCCTTGAAAGTAACGGTATGCTGTTGTCCGCCGTCCACCGGGAGAACGGCGAGGAAAAGCTGAATCTTATCATTCTGGACGACGCAATCCCCGCCGGGGCCAAACTCTGCTGACGCCTGTCGGGCTACGCACGCACTCCCGGAGGCGGGAAACCTGTCAGGCCACGAAAAAGCCCTGAGCGCCGGACATACGACGTTCAGGGCTTTGCGGTTCAAAACAAATCGCTGTGGGTTCCCGTGCGCATGAGGTAGAGCTTCAAAGTCTCCTCGTCAGACTGGTAAATGAGTAACCAGTCGGGGGCGATATGGCATTCCCGGCACCCGTGGTAATCTCCGCTTAAAGCGTGGTCTCTGTTTTTCTCCGGCAAGGGAAGCCGCGCCGCCAGCGTGTTGACGACTTCGGTGAGAAGGTCGAAATTGTACCCTCTCCGCGCGGCGGCCTTCAAGTCCCGTCTGAATCTGCCGGAAGGAATCACTTTAAGTGTCGTCATGCAGAACCTCGTCCAGCAGTTCCTGAAATGTCGAGTAGCTCTTATAGTTCTCCGGATGTGCCCGCATTTCCGAAATTTCCTCTAACGCCGCCCTAGTTTCCGGGTTCGGGATGTCGCGCCTGACTTCAAACGGAATACGTTGTTCCCTGACAGACTGGCGTAAAAACAACTCAATCGCCGTCGGTAAATCCAGTCCGAAATCCGCGAACAAACCCTCCGCCTGCCTCACGGCGTCGGCGTTCAGGGAAACGCTTGTGGTTTTGGCCGCCATAAAATCATCTCCTTATCGGATTCCTGTTTCATTTTACAATTCCACCTTGCTTTTGTCAACAGGAAAACCCGGGAGTAAAATTGCCTCTTGCGAGAGAACAGATACTATGGTAAAATGTTCCTGCTTCCGGACGTTTTGCCGCATGAATGCGTAAGAATCGAGGTGCGTTATGAGACTGCAAAGCGCGATATTCGACATGGACGGTACGTTACTGGACAGTATGCCGATGTGGCGGAACCTCTTGAATGACTTCCTTCACTCGCAGGGGCGTATGGCCAAGGGGAACTTGTGGGAGGAAATCCGCCCCCTGACGCTGGAGGATACCGCCGTTTATTTCCGGGAAGTCTACAAGCTCCGGCAGTCCGGGGAGGAAATCGTGTCGATGATTAACGCGCGGATTGCCGAGTTTTACGAGAAGGAAGTCCGGGCGAAACCGGGCGTGGAGCAGTTCCTGTCTATGTTAAAGATGGAGGGCGTGTGGATGTACGTCGCGACGGGTACCGACAGGCCGTTTGCCGAGGCGGGGCTGAAGTGCGCCGGGATTGACGGCTATTTCCGGGGCCTGCTGACGTGTAAGGAATCGGGCGCGGGCAAGGACAAGAGCGCCGATATCTTTGAGCGGGCGATGGTTCGTTTACGTTCCAATAAGAAGGATACCATTATTTTCGAGGATTCGCTTCCGGCGATTCGCGTCGCGAAGGCGGCGGGATTCCGCGTGGCGGGCGTCTACGACGCCGACTGCCCCGGCGACCAAGACGAAATCCGCGCCCTGTCCGACTACTACATCCGCTCTTTCGAGGAACTCTTCACCGCCACCCCCGTCTGAAACTATGGAGGGAAACAGTATGATATTGACAGTTCCCTGTCTGCTGGGGCTGGAGGGCATTGTGGCCGACGAACTCCGGCGGCTGGACTGCAAGAATATACAGGCCGAAAACGGGCGCGTGTCGTGCGCGGGGAGTATCGCGGACGTTGCGCGGCTGAATCTCAACCTCCGTTGCGGGGCGCGCGTACTGCTCAAGGTCGGGACGTTCCCCGCGCCCGATTTCGAGGCCTTGTTTCAGGGCGTCAACCGCGTGCCGTGGGAGGAAATCATCCCCAAGGACGGGGAATTTCCCGTCAAGGGCTGGTCGCTCAATTCGGTACTGCACTCCGTCCCGGCCTGTCAGGCGATAGTCAAGAAGTCGGTGGCCTCGCGTCTGGGGCGCGTGTACGGCTGTCAGACGCTTCCCGAGACCGGCGAACGCTATCAGATACGGTTTTCGATAATCCATGACACGGCGTCGGTATACCTTGACACCACGGGCGAGGGCCTGTACAAGCGCGGTTACCGTGCGCAAAACATGGGCGCGCCGTTGCGCGAAACGCTGGCGGCGGCACTGGTACTGTTGTCGCGCTACCGGGGCAAGGACCCCTTCTGTGACCCGTTCTGCGGTTCGGGTACGATTCCCATCGAGGCGGCGCTGATTGCCAAGAACCGCGCCCCCGGACTTGACCGCCATTTCGCCGCGCAACGGTGGAAGTCGATGGAGTCGCGCTACTGGCTGGAGGCCGCCGGGGAGGCTATCGACAAGGAATACCACGGGCAGTACGAGATTGTCGGGAGCGACATCGACCCCGACGCGGTGGAGTTGTCGCGGCACAACGCCGGGCTGGCGGGCGTCGACGACTGCACGCGCTTTGAAGTCGCGGACGCGCTGGACTTCCGCCGCGAGAGCGAGTACGGACAGCTTGTGACGAATCCGCCCTACGGCGAGCGCCTCATGGACAGGACGCAAGTCGAGACGCTTTACCGGAATTTCGGCAGGACGTTAGAGGCCTTGCCGGAGCGCTGGCGCGTGATTATACTGTCGTCACACGAGGAGTTCGAGCGTTGTTTCGGACGCCCGGCGGCGAAACGGCGCAAACTCTACAACGGCATGATTCCCTGTAACGCCTACTTCTACGGCGGCTGGGCGCGCGGCAAATGAATTTTGCACAGCTGTCTCTTGACATCAGCCATACAATGCGTTACAATAGCCGTAAGGAGGCGGTCGATATGGCAAGCGTGTCAATGCGCATGGACGACGCGTTAAAACAGCAGACGGAAACCGTATTGGAGCAACTCGGACTGAATATGACGACGGCCTTTACGATGTTCGCAAAGGCCGTCGTGCGGGAGAACGGCATTTCATTTCTTCCGTTACAGGCCGACCCGTTTTATTCGGCGGCCAATCAGGCGCGGCTGCATAAGGCGATTGAGGAATACGAAACCGGACGCGCCAAGCTGATTCCCAAAACGCTGGAAGAACTGAGGGGCATGGAATAAAATGCTGAATTTACTGTTCCTTCCGGACGCGTGGGAAGATTATCTGTACTGGCAGAGCGCGGATAAAAAAATCGTGCGGAAAATCAATCGGCTTTTTGAGGAAATATCCCGCACGCCCGCAAGCGGTACGGGCAAGCCGGAGCCGTTAAAGGAAAACTGGGCGGGATGGTGGAGCAGGCGTCTGGACGGTCAACACCGCATGGTGTACAAAGTGGAATCCGACGTTCTCATTATCGCGCAACTCCGCTTTCATTATGAGAAATGAGCGGGACGGCGGGAACGTGGAACCTGTTCGGGTTGTTCGGGAGGAGAACGCCTTTTCCGGCAACGGGCGGGGCGTTTTCGTCCAAGTCATGAAAAATCGTGGCAAAATTTTCATAACTTTTGTGAAAAATCCCCTTTACAAATTGGCAAGACTGTATTATGATATCAGCGTTAGCACTCGAACAGATTGAGTGCTAACGCTGAACGCATATTCGACAAGGGAGGAACCTTCTATGAAACTCACACCGCTGGCCGACCGCGTCATTTTGAAGATGGTGGAGACCGAGGAGACCACAAAGGGCGGAATTATCCTGACTGGCTCCGCGAAGGAAAAGCCGTCCGTGGCGGAAGTCATTTCCGTGGGCCCCGGCGGCATGGTCGACGGCAAGGAAGTCACCATGACCGTCAAGCCCGGCGACAA
>CAMHDB010000060.1 GCA_946183715.1 uncultured Oscillibacter sp. | reverse complement strand
TTTGTCACTTGTTCCCGCCGCTGATAATCGCCGCGATTGGAATTTCCGTCCATACGAAACTTTTTCTATTGTCGCCGATTCTCAAGCCTTGGCTGTCGGACGCGGAGACGGAAAATGACGGTCAGGACGGCTGACGACAACGACGAAAAGTGTGGAGTGCGCCTTTTCAAAATTTCTGATTTTCGCATTTAACCGCCTATTTTCTTGTGACCGGTATTTTCAAGCAGACAAATTAAGTCTAATTGCCTTATTTTACCGCCATTTTATTTCGTGGAGAATCCCTTGCGCCGCAAACGTTTGCGGACTGCCATCACCCCCGTGACAGCACCGATAAAGCTACGTCCTGCCGTAACCCGGCGGGACGTAGCTTTTAGCGAGGAATCCGGGAGAGGGGAGGCTATGCGTGACTTACCTTCCAAGGTAAATGGACTGCTTCGCCAATACGAGTTGCACGAGCAAATCGTTGCAGGGCGTGGGAATGTGATGCTCCCGTCCGTAGCGGCATACCGCGCCGTTGATAATGCGGATTTCCGTCTCGTGATGGTGAATCACGTCCTGAACCATGGAACTGACGGTGGCGTCGGTGTCGCGGGAGACTTCGTAAACGTGCGCCATTTCCTCTTCAGGGTCGAGCGTACAGCCGCAGGCGTTTGCCACTTTTAGTCCCTCTTGCACCAACATCCGGGCGACTTCGTGCGCGTACTGGTTCTTTTCGACAAAGCCGTTGGGCGTTTCCAACAACGCGCTCATGCCGTTGATGGCAGAGTTGACGAGTAGCTTATGCCAAATGGCGTTCATCACGTTTTCGTGAACCGTCACGTCCAGCCCGACAGCGCGGAACGCCTCCGCGGCGGCTTCGACTTTCTCCATAGGCGCTTTCATGGTGCCCATATTCGTCACGCCGTATCCGGTATGCTTGACGTGCCCGGGGGAAACGGGCGTCGCGCCGAACGCAGTGTTGCCTACGATAATCTGCTCTTCCGGGACGACTTTGGCGATTTCGTCATAGTTGCCGAGGCCGTTTTGCAGACACATGACCATAGTGTTTTGGTCAATCATGGGGAGCGCGTTCCGCACGGCGGATTCCAGAAACTGATAGTGTACGAACACGACGAGCAGTTCCACGGGGCCGATTTCCTTCGGGTCGGTGGTAGCAATGGCGGGGTGAAACGCGTTGGTCTTGCCCGTGCCCTTTCCGGGCAGGTCGTCGTCAATCAGAATGCCGTTCTTCTTGATGTTCTCAATCGTCGGGACGCTGACATCCATCACGCAGACTTCGTGCTTTTGAATCAAATACTGCGCGTAACAGCTTGCGATAGCGCCGCAGCCGACAAATCCGATTCTCATGGTTGTACCTCCTGACATATTAGGAAAATGCGGCCCGCATCCGGCAGGGTATTCGTTACAATATGGACACGGGCCGCGAAAAGGAGAGGGCGTAATTACTGAAGTTTCTCCGCGACAGACACGATATTTTCGACCGTGATACCGTTCTTTTCCAGTAACCGCTCATACGGCGCGGACTCGCCGAAACGGTCCTGAATGCCCACGCGCTTGACAATGCCCTTGCCCATTTCGGCGGCGACTTCGCAAACCGCGCTTCCGAGGCCGTTCAGGATGTTGTGGTCTTCCACCGTGATAATTTTGCCGATGTCGTTGACGCAGGCGGTCACGGCGTCAACGTCAAGCGGCTTGATGGTGTGCATATCCAGCACACGCGCCGAGATTCCCTTGTCCGCGAGGACTTTCGCCGCCTCAATCGCAAGGCGCACCGTGTCGCCGTTGGCGATAATGGCAACGTCTTTGCCGTCCTGAATCCGGTGTGCCTTGCCAATCGTAAATTCCACGTCGGGGCCGTAAATCTGCGGCACGGCGTCGCGGGTGAAGCGGAGGTATACGGGGCCTTCCGTCGTACCCGCCTGACGGACGAGTTTCCGCGTGGAGTTGTAGTCGGCGGGCATGACAACGGCAATGTTGGGAATCGTGCGGAGAATGCCCATGTCCTCAATGGCCTGATGGGACGCGCCGTCATTCGCCGGGGTTACGCCGCCGTGGGAACAGGCGATTTTGACGTTGAGGTTGGTATAGCAAATCTCCTGACGAATCATCTCGCAGATGCGCATGGAACCGAACGCGGCGTAAGTGACGACAAAGGGAATCTTGCCGCAAGTGGCCAGTCCGGCGGCGACGCCCGCGCCGTTCTGCTCGGCAATGCCGACGTTCAGATACTGGTTGGGCAGAGCCTTATGGAACGCGGCGGTCTTGCAGCTCTTGCCGATGTCGATGTCGAGCACGACGATATTCGGATTTTCTTTGCCCAGTTCCACGATTTCATCGCCGAAGCCGTCGCGGGTGGGAATCTTCTTGAGTTCGCTCATGACTGCATTCTCCTCTCAGGCGATTAACTGCGCTTTGAGTTCCGACATGGCCTGCTCGTACTGCTCCGTGTTCGGCGCGACGCCGTGCCAGCCTACCTGATTCTCCATATACGAGACGCCCTTGCCCTTGACGGTGCGTCCGATTAAGGCCTTGGGCTTGCCGTTTTTCGACGCGTAGCACTTCTCAATGGAAGCTACGATTTCCTCCATGTCGTGCCCGTCGAGTTCGATGACTTCCCAGCCGAACGCCCGGAATTTCGCGCCCAAATCGCCGTTGGGCATGACTTCGTCCGTCGTTCCGTCGAGTTGCAGGTTGTTCACGTCAACGAACGTGATGAGGTTGTCGAGCTTGTACTTGTGGGCGGTGTTGGCGGCCTCCCAGATTTCGCCCTCCTGCGATTCGCCGTCGCCGACGACGCAAAAGACTTTATAGTCCTTGCCGTCCATCTTGCCCGCGAGCGCCATACCCGCCGCGCACGCGAGGCCCTGTCCGAGGGAACCCGTGGAGATGTCGATGCCGGGGCACTTCGTCATGGACGGGTGGCCCTGAAGTTTCGAGCCCTCCTTGCGGAGCGTGTCGAGTTCGGATTCCGAGAAGAAGCCCACCGTCGCCAGACACGCGTACTGAATCGGGCAGACGTGGCCTTTGGAGAGTACCATACGGTCGCGGTCAGGCCAGCGGGGTTCGGCGGGGTTGACGTTCATGAATTTGAAGTAGCAGGCGGTGACGAAATCGGCGGCGGACAGCGACCCGCCGGGGTGTCCGGACTGCGCCTTGTAAATCATGTCCACGACTTTCATGCGCATTTGCGTGGCGGTGTTCTTGAGTTCCTTGATGGATACGTCTTTCATGCGAATCACCTCATTGTAAGCTGAAACTGCGTAACGGGTTTATTTATCAGACATAGGACTTAAGACAATACGGAGTATATGCCATATGTCCGACAAAGTCAAGAGGTTTTTTGTATTTTATTCCATTTCTCTGTTTTGCACAATTCAAAGCGTCGATTTTAGTTGTTTTTACAGTGCGTAGGAATTAAAAACCGCCGTCCGGTAAAACGGACGGCGGGGCGCATGATGAAAACGGCGTCAGCTTACGAACATGGTGGACACGAACGGGACATAGGTGCAAAGTAACAGAACAACCAATTCCGCGACGAGGCAGGGGATAATGCCCTTGGAGATTTCCTCAATCTTGATGTCGCCGATACCGCAGGCGACGTAGAGGTTGACGCCTACGGGCGGCGTAAAGAGGCCAATGGCGAGGTTCACAATCATGACGACGCCGAGGTGAATCGGGCTGATTCCCATAGCGGCGGCGACCGGCGCGAACAGCGGCGTAAAGATATAGAGTGCCGACGTGGAATCGAGGAAGCAACCGGCAATCAGCAGGACGATGTTGACGATGATAAAGAAGACAATCCAGTTGCCGTTTGTGACGGTCAACATGAAATCCTTAATCGTCAGGTCGAGGCGGGCGCGGGTGAGGACGTAGGCGAAGAGCGTCGCGCCCATCGTGATGAACATGACGGTGGCGGTCGTACTGCACGAGTCAATCATGATGTCGACAAGTTTCTTGAAGTCGATTTCGCGGTAGATGAACACGCCGACCGCGAGGCCGTAGAACACCGACACGGCGGCGGCTTCCGTCGGGGTGAAGATTCCGCCGTAGATTCCGCCCAGAATGATGACGGGCATCATGAGACCGAAAAAGGCGTCCTTGAAGGCGTCCCAGCGTTCCTTGCCGGAGGCTTTCGGCTGTACTTTGAGGTCGTACTTGCGCCCGAGGAAAAGCGCGGCGGCAATCAGGCCCGCGCCCATGAGCAGTCCGGGAACCATGCCGGAAATGAACAGGTTCGTAATCGACGCGTCGGCGATGGAACCGTAAACGACGAACGTAATCGACGGCGGAATCACGACGCCGATTGCCCCTCCGGCGGCCATCAGCGCGCACGAGAACGACGCCGGATACCCCGCCTTGACAAGCGCCGGAATCATAATCAGGCCGAGGGCCGCGACCGTCGCCGGGCCGGAACCCGAGATAGCCGCGAAGAAGCACGACACGACTACGCAGACAATCGCCATGCCGCCCTTGACATGTCCCAGACACTTTTCCGCGAGGTTGATAAGGCGTCCGGAAATCCCGGCCTTCTCCATGACGTTCCCGGAGAGGATAAAGAACGGAATCGCAAGGAGTACGAACTTACTGCTGGCCGACGAGCACAGGCGCGGAAGGACGCTCATCACGGCGTCGATGGGCTTTCCGGCGCCCTGTACGAGAATCGCCGCCACGCTGGAGAGCCCCAGACACGTCGCAATCGGCGCGCCGAACGCCAGCAGAAGGACGAACAGTCCCAGTAACGTAATGCCTACCATTAGTTATCCCCCTCTTCCGTCAACTCGTCCAGCGTTTCCATTGCCTTTTCGCTGATTGCCTGATTAATCATGTCGTCGGAGAACTGCTCCTGCGGATTGCCCGTCGGGTGTCCGTATTTTTTGATATTGAGAAGCCCCTGCAAGAAGGCAATCATAGCGAAACACGCGCCCACGGGGACGAAAGAACCGTAAATCCACTCGGGCCACTGCATGGCGGCGGTCTCCTGTCCGAGACTGTACTGGCTCGCGACCATTTGAACGCCGAAAACGACAATCAGCAGGCAGAAGAACGCGGAGACGGCGTACATGGTCATTTGCACGTTTTTGCGGGCCCCGGGGGAGAGCTTGTCGGTGACGATGGACAGTCCCAAATGCGCCCCGCGCCGGGCGGCGATTGCCGTGCCCATGAAGCTCATGAGCACAAACAGGTACGTGGACATCTCATCGGAGAACGCCAAGGAGTGATTGAAGACCTTCCGGGCAATGACGTTTGCGAAAACCAGAACCGCCATGACAGCGACACAGGCGCAGGAGACGAACTTTTCAATTTTCTGCAAAGTTGCGGACATTTCGCTTCCCTCCCTCAATTACAGCCCGAACGCGGCGCAGGCTTCCTCGCCGTAAGTCTCTTTCAGCTCCGCGACGACATCTTTGACGGCGTCCTGAAAGACCTTCAACTGCTCTTCCGTCAGAATATCCACCTGCATTCCAACGTCGCGGAATCCCTGAATCAAGGCTTCTTCGTCGGCTTCGAGCTTGTCGCGGCCCCATTCGCAGGCCTCCGTCGCGCACTGCTGGATAAGTTCGCGCGTGTTCTCCGGGAGGCTTTCCCAGATTTTCGTGTTGATAAGGAACAGGTCGTTTTCGTAGCTGTAATTCCAGATGGTCATGTACTTCTGGATTTCGTCCATTTTGGCGGATTTCGTGATGGAACAGCCGTTTTCCTGCCCGTCAATCGTGCCCTGCTGGATGGCGGTAAAGACTTCGCTCCAGCTCATGGCGGTGGGGTTGGCACCCAAGGCGTTGAACGTGTTCATATAAACGGCGGAGCCGGGGACGCGAATTTTCAGGCCCTTCAAGTCCTCCGGTTTCGTGACGGCGCGTTTGCTGTTGGTCAACTGCCGGAAACCGTTGTGGAAAGAGCCAAGATAGGTAATGCCCTTCGCGGCTAACAGTTCGGCGTAATACGCGCCGCCCGTCGTGTCGATGACGTTCCGGGCCTGTTCGTAAGAGGTGAACGACCACGGAATGGTGGATACGGACATTTTCGGCTCGATGTTCGCCAGTACGCTGGTCGCGTAAGCGCCCAAATCGGAGCCGCCCACGGCAATATATTCAATGCCCTTCGTGGCGTTGCCGCCCGCGAGGGTGTCGTTGGGGAACACGTCCACGACGACCGCCCCGCCGGAACGCTCCATAACCAAGTCGGCGAAATAATTCGCAACCAAGGAGTCAATCTGCGTGTCGGTGCCGTTGACCGCCATTGCGAGGTTGACGCTCTGGTATTCGCCGCCCGTGACCGCCGTGCCGCCGCCGCAGCCTGACAGGTTCACCGCCAGCAGACAGGCGGCGAGGAACGCCGCCACGGTTTTTTTGCCTGCTCTCATTGCTGTCCCTCCGTCCTCAAAAAAGTTGTCCTTATGTCCTGTGTCCTATGTCCGACTTATGATGAATAATCTACTCCTTTCCGCTCTGTTTGTCAATAGGCATTCTCATTTTTTCTGTTTTGCACAATAAAAGCCTTGCTTTTTGTGCTTCATCATCGAAAGAATATCCTTTTCCTTCCTAGCATCACGCCGACGCCCGCATTTTATACTTGACAGAAATCTCTCCGCGTGCTATGTTATATGTCTTACAAAGAAAATACGTAGGACAGGAAGGTTTCGCGATAATGAAACAGGCACCGAGTTACTTGAAGAATCTCAAGCAGGAATCCGTCGTACAGAGCGTTATCAACGTGCTGACGGACGCCATGCGGAACAAGGAGCTGAAACCGGGCGACAAAATCCCGCCGGAACCGGAATTGGCGGCTTCTTTGGGGATTGCGCGCAGCAGCGTGCGGGAGGCCATTAAGATTTTGACCTATCTGGGCGTTCTGGAGAGCAAGCGTTCGGAAGGGACGTTCGTTTGCAGCGGCTTCAAGGAAAGCATGATTGACCCCATGGTATACGGCATCATTCTGAATCAGGATTCCTTTGAAAACCTGATGGAACTCCGGGAAATGACGGAAACCGGAATCATGCGCCTCGCCATACTGAAATACGACAAGGCGGAAATGCGGACGCTGGAAGGGCTTCTGGAGGATATGCGCGCCGCCCTTGACAGCGGCGAAGAATCCGTGGACGCGTTTTTCCGCGCCGACAACGCGTTTCACGACCAGATTTCGCAAATGGGAAAGAATCCGCTCGCCGACAAAATCGGGCGCGTCGTGCGGACGCTCACCTACGCCATGCGCTACGAGACGGTGTCGGCGATGATTCGCGGCGGCAGGGGCGGAGAACTGATGGACGCCCACGAAAAGCTGTGCGGCGCGTTGAAAAACCGCGATTTGAGCCAGTTGGAAAAAATCGTGCGCGACAGTTATTTCGGAGAGGCACTCCAAAGCAAACCGGAAAAGTGAGGCGCTCGCGCTTTACGGACTTGCGCAAATACGGGAAATCCCTCGAATGTGGCGAAGCGTCGCCGCATTTCAGGGCTTTCGCTTTTTCCTGACGAAAGCCACTGTCCACAACTGAAAAAAGTCTAACTTTTTAGTGTCGCAGACCCGAATATCAGCGGGAAACAAAACTGATTGGAAGGCGCGGAAAGAATCCGGGCAATCTTTTCAAACCCGCGCATCATGCAAGAAGCCCGGACAGAGGCGCGCCATTTGTCGGTGTCATAAAATCAGTGGTATATCGAAGTGACAACCAAAAAGAGGGTGTCGCAAATCTGTTATTTCATGCTATGAAGTCCAAGCGCAACTCCGGGAAAATTACAAGAGATTTTCGGCCCGTATTGGCAAACTCTGGCAGTATATGGTGACTTTCCGTTGGCAAGCCCCCGTTGATACGGAGCGTTTCACGCGAAAAAGCAAGCCTTCCCCCGTTATCGGAGGAGGGCTTGTTTTCGTCCCTCATAGGGAAGGTATGACGCAAGTTGATTGAAGCGAATCAATACATTGTCTCCGGTTTTACGTTTTAATCCCTCATAGGGAAGGTATGACCGTAACAATTCCGGGATTCCGGACAGAAAGGATGGCAATTAGTTTTAATCCCTCATAGGGAAGGTATGACTCCGTCAATTGTTCCAGCGCTCGAGGCCGGAGCCGTGGTTGGGTTTTAATCCCTCATAGGGAAGGTATGACAGGCTGACACTGACAAGGACACGGCTAACAAGAGCCAGTTTTAATCCCTAATAGGGAAGGTAGCCGCCGCGAGACGTTAGCCGTATTGTAACGGATTCGCGGCGGCCTGTCAAGCTCTTTTTCGTGAAAATTCCCCGCCGTGCGACGCATACGGGACAAGTCGCGTTGACATTTTCGCGGAAACGCGCTATCATAGCGGAAAACGTACAAGGGGGCGGTTGCGTTGATTTACCTCACCGGGGACACGCACGGCGATTTCCGGCGCTTCCGGAAAGGGGAGTTTCCGGAACTCGACCGGTTGACCAAGGCGGACTACGTCATCATCTGCGGCGACTTCGGCGGGGTATGGAACCGGAGCCGCGAGCAGGAATACTGGCTGAATTGGCTGGAAGAACGCCCGTTCACGACGCTTTTCGTCACGGGGAATCACGAAAACTACGACATGCTGGCGGAGTTCCCGAAAGAGGAATGGCGCGGCGGTACCGTACAGCGTATCCGGCCTTCCGTCATCCACCTGACGCGCGGGCAGGTGTTTGAATTGCAGGGCAAGCGCTTCTTTACGATGGGCGGCGCGAGCTGTCACGACATCCCCGACGGCGTGCTGGAACCCGACGACCCGCAATTCCGGAAGAAGTACCGCGAGTTACAGCGCCGCGACGCCTATTTCCGTATCAACCACGTATCGTGGTGGAAGGAGGAGCTTCCCGGCGCGGAGGAATACGATACCGCGCTGAAAACGCTGGAACGGTGCGAGTGGAAAGTCGATTACGTCGTCACGCACTGCGCCCCGACTTCCGTACAAAACGCGATAGTCCGTAGCGGCTACGAATCGAACCGCCTGACCGACTTTCTGGAATCGGTGTCCGAAAGGCTAAAGTTCCGCCTCTGGTTTTTCGGACACTATCACAGCAACCTGATGGTACGGGAGAAGTACATTCTGCTCTACCAGAAAATCGTACAGCTACAGCTTTAACGCGCTACTCGTCCAGCGCGCCGATTCCGCGCAACTGGTTGAGAATCCGTTCCACGTCCGCCGCGAGTACGCCGATGTGCTCGTCGTTCCCGGCACACAGCGCCGCGACGATACTTTCCGGTGTCGTCTCGCGGCTGAGGCAGTCGGCGACAAACGCGGCGTTCTCGTTACTCTCCACAATCCCGCCGAACGCCGTGGAAATTACTTGTGTATCCCCGGCGGTTCGCGTCACATATTCCCTTTTCAGTTTCATGAATCCTCACTTCCTTTGCGCGTACCTCCCCCGCGACACGGGGGAGGCGTTTCAGTATTCAAACGCGAAGTGCTCACAGGCGTTAATGACAACCGTGTCCCCGAAGCGCGACTGTCGCGGGATGTGGACGCCGTAAGAGCGGTGTATGTGTCCGTGGAGAAAGTACCGG
>CAMHDB010000059.1 GCA_946183715.1 uncultured Oscillibacter sp. | reverse complement strand
AAGGATATGATAATTTTATTTATAGTGTACTTATGATTTTCGAACAAAACAAAATATATGTAGTAACTTCGACTTTAGGTAGTGGGGAAACGAATGTGTTTGTTATTGGAAGTGATGAAGCTCCTAAAAAATTAAAAGACACAAAAGATTTAAATATTTATTATTTAGATTATTGGTTCGAAGAAAAATGTCGCCGTGGTATTCATCTCAAAGCTGGAGGGCGACAAAACCACGAATGAAGGCTTATGCCTGAGTTGCGCGCGGAAGGTCGGCCTCCCGCAGGTCGACGAGATGATGAAACGAATGGGGATTACCGACGACGATTTGGAAGTCCTCAGCACGGATATGCTCGCCGCCATGCAGGATGTCGACGCCTCCGGGGACGACGAGGACGACGAGGAGGAAGAGGAGCAGGGCCATACCGCGACATTCCCCTTTATGAACCGCCTGTTCTCGAACGGCACCCCCGCCCCCACGCCCCCGCAGGACAACCGCGAAAAGAATGAAAACCGCAAGGGCGCCAAGGCCCGGACGCCCGGACGCAAATTCCTGAACAATTACTGTATCTGCCTGACGGAGCGGGCCAAGGAGGGAAAACTTGACCCGGTTATCGGGCGGGAGGAAGAAATAGAGCGGGTTGTGCAGATTCTCAACCGCCGCCAAAAGAACAATCCGTGCCTTATCGGGGAACCGGGCGTCGGCAAGACCGCAATCGCGGAGGGCCTCGCACAGCGCATTGTGCGCGGCGACGTGCCGTTCAAGTTGCGGGAGAAGGAAGTACACCTTCTCGACCTGACGGCGCTCGTCGCCGGGACGCAGTTCCGGGGGCAGTTCGAGAGCCGTATGAAGGGCCTGATTAACGAAGTCCGCGCGCTGGGCAACATCATTCTCATGATTGACGAAGTCCATAACCTCGCCGGGGCCGGGGACGCCGAGGGCAGTATGAACGCCGCCAATATTCTAAAACCCGCCCTGTCCCGCGGTGAGATACAGGTTATCGGCGCGACGACGTTCAACGAGTACCGCCGCTCCATCGAGAAGGATACCGCGTTGGAACGCCGCTTCCAGCCCGTGACCGTCAACGAGCCGTCCATTGAGGACTCCGTGCAGATTCTGAAAGGCCTCGCCCCGCGCTACGAATCCTTCCACGGCGTCAGGCTTTCGGAAGGCATTCTCCGTCAGGCGGTTTTGCTCTCGGAACGCTATATCACCGACCGTTTCCTCCCCGACAAGGCCATCGACCTCATCGACGAAGCCTGCTCCGACCTCAACCTGAAAGACCGCAACATTTCCCGGCGCATGCAGATTCAGCGCGAACTCGACGACTACGAGAAGGAACGGAATCTCATCGAGGAGCGCCGCGCGCAGGGACAGGAGCCCGATTACGAACGCCTTGCCTTCCTGAAAAGTCAGGAAATCAATCTGCATACGGAACTCGACCGCTTATTGGAAATCGGCGACCCCGAACTGACTATGGAGAATCTCGCGCACGTCATCGAACTGTGGACGAAGATTCCGGCGTCGAAAATCCGGGAGCAGGAGTTCCATCGTCTGAGCCAGTTGGAGGAACGGATTAAGACGCACCTCGTCGGACAGGATGAAGCGGTGTCGGCGGTGGCCGCCGCCGTGCGCCGGAACCGCGTCGGAATCAGTCCGAAGCACAAGCCCGTCAGCTTTATTTTCGTCGGGCCGACGGGCGTCGGCAAAACCGAACTCGTCAAACAGCTCGCCAACGACTTATTCAACACGCCGGATTCCCTCATCCGGCTGGATATGTCGGAGTTCATGGAAAAGCATTCCGTCTCCCGGATTGTCGGTTCCCCCCCGGGCTACGTCGGCTACGACGAGGCCGGACAGCTTACCGAAAAAATCCGGCGCAAGCCGTACTCCGTCGTACTGTTCGACGAAATCGAGAAGGCCCACCCGGATGTCATGAACGTACTGTTACAGATTCTCGACGACGGCGAAATCACCGACGCCCACGGGCGCAAGGTCAACTTTGAGAATACGATAATCGTCATGACCTCGAACGCCGGGAGCGCCACGAAAGAGGGGACTGTCGGCTTCGGGCGCACCGCCAACGAACAGGACAGAGACCGCGCTATGAAGGCTCTGGAACAGTTCCTGCGTCCGGAGTTCATCAACCGCGTGGACGCCGTGATTACGTTCAATCGGCTTTCGGAAGAGAATTTCGGCGATATCGCGCGCATTATGCTGAACGAACTGCGGGATTCCTTGCGTGAGAAGGGCATCACGTTCACCTACGACGACGCGCTTGTACACTACCTGACGAAGAAATCATACTCCCGCACCTACGGGGCGCGGAATCTCCGCCGCACGATTCAGAAAGACCTCGAGGACGAATTGGCCTCCCGTATCATCGACAGCTACGACCACCCGATTTCGCAAGTCCGGGCGACCGCCGAGGGCGACGCCGTCGAAATTTTCGCGATGTGAGGGAATGCCATGTTATTCCGGCGGGATATCGAGCCGAACTGCGCCTACTGCGAACGCGGGGCGCGCGGCCCTGACGGCGAAATCGTCTGCGCGCGGCGCGGGACTGTCGCGGCGGATTACCATTGCAAAGGTTTCCGCTACGACCCCCTCAAACGCGTCCCGCCGCGTCCGGCGACGCTGAAATTGGGCGGGTTCCGCGAATCCGACTTTTCCCTGTAGGGCCTGAACGCAACCGCGCCACGGGACAGTTTTCCCGTGGCGCTTTAATGACGCTTTCCGCAACTCGCGGAAAACGTCAGTTTAACAAGTCCAGCAATTCTTCATTCGAGAGGCTGAAGAGCGATTCCCGCTCCCCGGAGAGTATCGCGTCGGCGAGGTTCCGCTTGGCCTCCTGCATGGAGAGTATTTTTTCCTCAATCGTCCCTTTGACAATCATCCGGTAGACCGTCACCTGATTTTTCTGCCCGATTCTGTGCGCGCGGTCGGTGGCCTGATTCTGCGCCGCCAGATTCCACCACGGGTCGTAGTGTATGACCACGTCCGCGCCCGTCAGGTTTAATCCCGTGCCGCCAGCTTTGAGCGAAATCAGAAATACCGGGGTCTCGTCCTCGTTGAACGCCCGGACTAGCCGGAGGCGTTCTTCTTTGGGCGTCGCGCCGATAATCTTGTAACAGGGAATCTTCTCTTTCCGCAAGTCCTCCTCCAACAGGGCCAGCATGGAGGCGAACTGCGAGAAAATCAGCATTTTGTGCCCGCCGCCCATAGCGCTCTGTATCAGTTCCAGACAGGCGGCGCGTTTGGCGCTCCCGCCGTGGTAGTCCTCGAAAATCAGCGCCGGGTCGCAGCAGATTTGGCGAATCCGCATCAGCTCGGCGAAAATCCGTATCCGGTCTTCCCCGGACTGCCCGGAGTCGGCAAGCAAGCCCTTCATGCGCACGACCTGCCCGTCGTAGAGCTTGCGCTGCTCGTCCTCGAAACGGGAGTAGCGGATTTCCTCGAGTTTGGGCGGCAAGTCCTTCAGCACGTCGGATTTCAGGCGGCGGAGAATAAAGGGCGCGGTGACATGTTTGAGACGCTCTGCGGGTTCGGGCTCGTGGTTTTTCGTGATGGGCGTCTCGAAGCGGCGCAGGAACTCGGGGTAGGAGTAGAGGAAGCCGGGCATGAGGAAATCGAAGATACTCCACAGTTCGGCGAGGCGGTTTTCGATGGGCGTCCCGGTGAGGGCCAGACGCGTGCGGGCCTGTACGATTTTGACGGCTTTCGTCATGCCGGCCTTCTGGTTCTTGATATACTGCGCCTCGTCGAGAATCATGACGGAGAAGCGGAGTTGCGCATAAGAGGCGATGTCCTGCCGGAGCAGGTCGTAACTGGTAATATAGGCGTCGAAACGCGCGGTACCGTTGCGGGCTTCTTCCAAAACGGCTTTCCGGGCGGCGGCGTTGCCCGCAACCGGGAGTACGGACATGGACGGCGCGAAATGTTGAAATTCTTCCTGCCAGTTGTAGACCAGAGAGGCCGGACACACCACAAGCGCGGGGCCGGGGTCGCCCGATTCTTTCAGGGCCTGTAGAAACGTAATGGCCTGTAGCGTTTTCCCTAGGCCCATTTCGTCGGCGAGAATCCCGCCGAATCCGGCGGCGGCGAGGGTGCGGAGCCACTTGTAGCCGTAGACTTGGTAGGGGCGTAGAATGTCGGCCTGCGCGGCGGGTACTTCATAGTCGGCGTCGCGGATGGTGCGGAAGTCGCGGATTAAGGCGCGATAGGTTCTGTCACGGTCGGCGGCGAGTTCGTGGTGCTTTTCCAGCATGGTGTCGAGGTAGAGCGCGCGGAAAAGCGGGAGTTCGATGTGCCCCCGTATGATTTCCTCGGCGGAGAGGTTGAGGTCGTAGGTCAGGGCGTCGAGGGACGGTAACTGGTCGTCGCCGGAGAGCGTGAGGAAGTCGCCGTTTTTGAGGCGGTGGAACGTCTTTTTGCGGCGGTAGCTTTGGAGGACTTCCAAAAGTTCCTGCGAGGAGATGTCCTTGGAGAGAATCGAGATATCGAGTAAGCCGCTTTCCACGGACACGCCCACATGAATCTGCGGCACGGAGCGAATGACGCATTTCCGGAAGTTGTTGCTTCCCTGCACTTCCCCGTAGCGGGAGAGTTCCGGGACACCCTCCGTGAGAATCCGGTAAAGTTCGTCCTCGTCGGCGTCGTTGCGGTAGGTGGATGTCACGGGGTCGAAGCGCGGGAAATAGCGGCGTATGGCTTTTTCGACGCGCGTCTCCTGCGCGCTGTCGGAATAGCCTCCGGGCGCGGACGGGCGGCGCGGCAGTTGGACGGGTTCCGTGTCGCCGTAGGATACGAACTCTTCCAGAAAGCAGTCGCCCTCCAAGTCAATGCGGAACAGAAAGACGGGTTCGGGGGGCAGTACGGTTTCAGCCTCTTGGGCGCAGTTGTCGACGAACTCCACGTAGGGGGAATCGAGCAGGCGCGGCGCGATTCGGTAGTAGAACTCCGCGAGGCGGTTCTTGCCCACGAGGAAGCGGATTTGTTCCGAACTCCCGGCGGCGGTACGGAACGGTTGCAAGGCCTGATTCTCCTCCCGGGTGAGCTTGCTCAGACAGCGCTCGTTGAGCACGTAGAGGTCGGTACTGCCCTGAATCGTCGCGGGGAGCGCGCCCGTGACTTCAATGCCCAGAAAGGCCCCGTTCGCGTCGGCGATACGCCGCGAAGTCAGGCGGAGCTTGAAATCGGCGTGGCCCACGCGAATCATGCCGGAGAATTTCCGGTTGCGGTCGAGAAATTCGCACTCCGTGCCGTCGGCGGTCTCGTAGAAGCGGTCGAGGGCCGCGCCCTTGAGCGTCTCCTGTTGCAGTGTACGGATTTCGGCGGGTTCGTCGAAGTAGCTGTAGGCGCGAATGCGGTCTTTGAGCAAGTCGGCCTCGCTGATTCTGCGCCGGATGAAGTCGAACCAGCGGCGGCTGTCCTCCGTGAAGGTCATGGAGGCGAAGTCGGCGCGGACGGTCTTACTGAACAGGAGTTTCCGTTCCTGTTCCACGGCCTCGGAGAGTTCGCGGAGGTTTTTCAGAATGATGAATCTGCCGTTGAGGCCGATTTTGAAGGACAGGCGCGCCGTGCCCCATTCGAGTACGACACGGGGAAGGAGCGTCAGGACGGGGGCCTTGAGGGTATCGGGGGCGGCGCTGTCGGCGGCGTCGGGCGCGGACTGCGCGGCGTCCATTTCGAGGAAGAAGCGCTCGGCGGTGCGGTCGGTGGCGTCGCCGGGGTTCTCCCGGTCGACGTACTCCCGCACGCGCACAAGCAGGGCGAGTTCGTGTTCGCACAAGTCGTCGTCGGTATAGCCGTGGCAGTCGCAGGTATGCCCGATGAGCTTGTCGGCGGAGAGTTCGACTTCGGCGGAGCAGTCGTCGAGGGCGTCGGACACCCGCGCGGCGGCAAACAGCGCCTGCCGTCCGGCGTGGGTGTAGGTGATTTCGGGCCGCGACATGTCGACAGTTCCCTCACGGAGTATCGCTTTGGCGCGGTTGAGGGCGTACAGGCTCGCGGTACGGCCTTCCATGGCCCGGCGTACTTGGAAGTACGCCGCCGGGCCGGAGGCCTCCGGGCGCGGGAAGAACGGCGCGACATCCACACGGATACCGCCCTCGGCTTCCTTCTGCTGTTTTCGCCGGAGACGTTCCTGTTTGAGTTCCTGTTTCCGTTCTTCCCTGCGCTGTCGGAGCAGGGATTCCTCGGAGGTCTCGCGGAAGCGCCACGGGCCGCGCTTGCGTTCCCAGAGCATGAGGAGCGCGGCCTCGTGGACGCAGAGCGTCACGCGTTCGCCCGGGCCGGTGTAGCGGTAGCGTTCCGCCAGACAACTGCACGAAAAGTATTTCGGGTCCCAGTCGTCGGAGCAGGACGCCGGGGCGTTACGAATCAGCGCGCGCCCCATGTTGTGGCCCTGTCCGATGATGGCGTGGGCCTCTCTGTCCGTACAGTTGAAGTCCTCGTACTGGTGCATGGTCAGGAATTGGGAGGCCTTTTTGAGAATCTGGTCGTTGAAAAAGCCTCTCCATTCCTTGACGCACTCCGCCGGGACGGTCTCGGGGTTGGAACGTTGCTTCATGAGTTGGGGTTCTCCTTGGAGGTTCGGCGCGTCGGACAGTTCACAGCGTGACAAGTTCATACTCACGGGAGCCAAAGCCCAGTTCGGCGGCGGCCTCGATGGTGTGGACGCCGTGCCGGGATTCGACGCGCTCGAGGAAATGCGCCTGTCCGGGGTCGTCCTTGGCGGCGTAAATCAGGTCGATACAGGCTTGGTCGATGGCCACCGGGTCGAGGGAGGCCAGAATGCCGATATCCTTCATGCACGGGTCTTCCGCCACGGCGCAGCAGTCGCAGTCGACAGACAGGTTTTTCATGACGTTGACAAAGGCGATTTTGCCCTTGAAGTGTTCGACGACCGTCGACGCGGCGTCGGCCATAGCCTCACAGAAGGCGTCCTGCTCGGCGTGTACTTTCCACGCGTCAATGTTGTCGTCGGAGGCCCCGCCGGAGTGGATGAGGGCCTTCCCGGCGCGGGAGGCACAGCCAATCGACAACTGTTTCAGCGCGCCGCCGTAGCCGCCCATAGGGTGGCCCTTGAAGTGCGCCAGTACGAGCATGGAGTCGTAGTTCACGATATCCTTGCCGACGGTGTTCGTCTTGAGGACTTTCCCGTTTTTGACGGGCCAGACAAGGTCGGGGCCCTCGGCGTCCATGATGTCCACATGGAACAGGCGCGTCCAGCCGTGGTACTCGATGAGCTTCCGGTGTTCGTCGGTGTAGTCGCGGACGCCGCCGGCGGATTTGCCGTAGGCGGTATTGCACTCGACAATCGTGCCGTCGACCGCTTCGACCATCGGTTTCCAGAACTCCGGGCGCAGGAAGTTCTGATTCCCCTTCTCGCCGGAGTGGATTTTCACGGCGACTTTCCCGGGCAGTTCGACGCCCAAGGCGCGGTACATCTCCACGACTTTTTCCGGCGTCAACTCTTTTGTGAAATAGACCTTGGATTTCATAATATAGGTTCCCTCCTGATGACGGCCAGTGACTGGTCTGCTATTCGGCCTTTATTATAGCAGTTCATGCCTGTTTAAGCAAGTCTTTTTGAAAAAAGCCTGATTTTGACAGGTGTCAAGTCATGATTGGCGCAGATTTTCGGCTTGCGTCCCCTGCGCCGCACGGGCCGAAACTTTTTCCGTTTTTTCAGGATTTTTTAAGTTAGGCGTGCTATCATGTCGCCAGACGGTTGAGAGAGCGACGCGGAACACTCCGCCGAACTCATTCCATAAATACGGACTGCCTCTCACAGACAGAATCTATCGAGGAGGAATTGCACCATGTACGATAACGAAAACTGGAGCAGCGTCCCGGAAACCCAATACGGTGCCAGCGGGCGGCGGCAATATTACGCGAATATGGAGTCGGAACCCTACCGGAACTTCCAGCCCGTGCGGGATATGAAGCCTTCTAAAAAGAAGGGAAAGACGAATGTCGTGGCGCTTGCGCTGTGCTGTTCCCTGCTGGGCGGAATCGCGGGCGGCGGCGGCGCGTGGTACGCGGCAAGCCGTCTGCACAGCCCGGTCGTGCGGGAGACGACGATTCAAGTCAGCGCGCCGCAGACGGACGCCACCGGCGTCAAGGCCCTGACCAACGGCAAGCGCTCCCTGACAGAGGCGGAAGTGTACGCCTCGCAGGTGGGAAGCGTGGTCTCGATTAACGTCACCGGGGAGAGCGGCGTCAACTACTTCGGACAGCCCGTGCAGTCGGCGTCCTCCGGCTCCGGATTCATCCTCACGAAAGACGGCTACATCGTCACAAACTACCACGTAGTAGAGAGCGGCAAGACCGTCAAGGTCACGCTCTACGACAACACCTCCTATGACGCGCAAATCATCGGCGGCGATTCCGACTACGACATCGCCGTACTCAAAATCGAGGGCGCCGATTTTCAGGCCGTCACCGTCGGCGACAGCAGTCAGTTGAAAGTCGGCGACCACGTAACGGCAATCGGCAACCCCTTGGGCGAGCTGACGTTCTCCATGAGCGAGGGAATCGCCTCTTCCGTCAACCGCGCCATCAACGTCGACGGCACGCCCTTCAACATGATTCAAGTCACCTGCGCCATCAACCCGGGCAACTCCGGCGGGCCGCTGTTCAACGAGTACGGCGAGGCGGTCGGCATCGTCTCCGCGAAATACTCCAGCTACTCCACGACCACCGTCGAGGGACTTGGCTTCGCCATTCCGATTAACGACGTACTCTCCATGATTGAGGACATCATGACCAACGGCTACGTCGCAAACAAGCCGTATCTGGGCATTGTCCCGGGCACGTTCAACAGCAATCTCGCGGCGCAGTACCGCTTTGACGTGCAGGCCGGCGTGATTATCTACTCCGTAGAAGAAGGAAGCGCCGCCGACAAAGCCGGACTGAAGCGCGACGACGTAATTACGAAAGTCGACGGGCAGGAAATCAAGACGGTGGAAGACCTCAACGCGGCGAAAAAGAAATACTCCGCCGGGGACAGCGCGACGCTGACGGTCTACCGCGACGGGCAGACGATTTCCGTCGACATCGTCTGGGGCGCGGTTCCCGCCGAGGACAAGACCGAGAACACGCAGCAACAGCAGGAACAGCCCCGTAACTACGGCGGCTACGGCTACCCCTTCGACGACGACTTCTTCAACTACTTCTTCGGCAACGGTTTCTTCGGTCGGTAAGTCTGACAGAATCCGGAGCGTCCGCTTTCCTCCTTCCGCGGGCCAACCCCCTCCGGAACCCTAGGCTGTCGAACAGGACTTCCGAATCAACGCCCGCTCTCTTCCTTTCTCGGGCGTAAGCGTACCCCCGGTTCGTTACGAACCGGGGGCGTTTTGTTGGTCACGCCTCCTCCGGTGCCGGGACGTTTTGATTACGCCTCCTCCGTGCGCGGCGGTTCGATTACGCCTCCTCCGGGGCCGGGATGGCTTCGGAGAGGAAGTCGCCGAACTCGTCGGTAATGTGCATAAGCTCGTCCGCCGCGCAGTAGAGGGGCTTCGAGGCGCTG
>CAMHDB010000058.1 GCA_946183715.1 uncultured Oscillibacter sp. | reverse complement strand
CGCGCCGAAGAAACAGCCGAAGAAAGTGGTCAAAATCGGGCGGAACGACCCGTGCCCGTGCGGGAGCGGGAAGAAGTGGAAGAAGTGTACCTGCGCCGAGTACCACCCCGACTTGAAATCGTCCGTGTAAGCACGAAACGCCGCCTCCCCGCAAGCCGGGGAGGCGTTACAGGAAAGGGATGTCCGCCGTGTCGTTTATTACCCACATCACCACGCAATGGGACAGCGAAATCATCTGGTACACGTCCTCGCAACTCGCCGACGCCCCGCACGGCTTTTCGACGCGCCGGGGCGGGGTGTCGGGGCCGCCGTGGGACAGCCTCAACTTAGGCCCCGGGCGCGGCGACGTACCCGCGCACGTCGCCGAGAACTACCGCCGCTTCTGTGCGACTATCGGCGCGGACGCGGAGCGCGTCGTACTCGCCAGACAGGTACACGAAACCACCGTCCGGACAGTCACGGCGCGCGACGCCGGGAAGGGCCTCCATGCCCCCCGCGACTACACCGCCGACGCGCTCATTACCGTGGAATCGGGTTTGCCGCTGGTGGTCTTCTCCGCCGACTGCGGGATTATCCTTCTCCGCGACCCGGAGACGGGGGCCGTCGGGGCCGTACACGCCGGGTGGCGCGGGTGTGCCGGGGGAATCGTAGAGAAGGCCGTCGCGGAACTGTGCAAGCTGTCGGGCGCGGACGCCTCCCGGATTCGCGCCGCAATCGGGCCGTGTATCGGGCAGGGCTGTTTCGAGACCGACAGCGACGTGCCCGACGCCATGCGGGCCAGTTTAGGGGAGCGCGCGGAGGCCCATTTCCGCTACGACTGCGCCCGCAACAAGTGGAAAGTAGACTTGGCGGGCCTCAACCGCGAATGGCTCTTACGCGCGGGGATTCCGGCGGGGCAGATTGACGTACTGCGTATCTGTACGGCGTGCCACCCGGAATTATTCTGGTCGCACCGCAAGATGGGCGACGCCCGCGGCGTACAGGCCGCCATGATTATGAAGGCGTAGTACAGTCGGGCCGGAAAGGAGCGGCTATGAGTTCTCATACAACTACGGTAAACATCCGCATGGACTCTGATTTGAAAGAACAGGCGGAAGAGCTGTTTCACGAATTAGGCATGAATTTATCCACGGCGTTTCAGATTTTCGTCCGGCAATCTCTCCGTGAAGGCGGACTGCCGTTTGAAGTCCGTCTGGAGCAACCGAATAAGGAGACAGTCGCCGCCATGCTGGAAGCGGAGAAAATCGCCCTTGACCCGTCCGTAAAGGGATATACGGATTTGGACGAGTTTTTCGAGGACTTGGAGAAATGAGACCGACAAAGTATATTGTCAAATCCACTTCTCAGTTTAAGAAGGACTACAAACGGGCAGTCAAACGCGGGGCGAATATACGACTTCTACAAGAAGTCATCGACCTTCTCGCGATGGGGAGGCGTTGCCGAAGAAGCACAGAGACCACGCGCTCACCGGGGATTGGATTGGACACCGGGAATGTCACATTGCGCCGGATTGGCTGTTACTTTACCGTGTCGACGGGAATGTGTTGACGCTGACGCTGACGCATACCGGCACACACAGCGACATCTTTGGAAAAAGGGCGTCACATTAAGAAACGAAAAGTCCCTCCCCGGTACGCCGGGAGGGACTTTTGTTGTTATCCGAATTTCCGAATCAGGTTCTGACTTCCAGCACGCGGACAATGCCGTCTTCGACGTAGAGCGCGGCGCGCTTGGCGTACACTTTCGCGTCGTCGAGGGACATCCAGCGCCCGTTGTCGCGGTTGTAGCACAGGAGGCCTTCCGGGATGGTGTACGTGCGCCCGCCGACACTCACCGCGCTTTTCCCCGCCCATGACGAGAAGGACACGTTTTCGACTTTCTTCAGCTTTTTCACGCTGGCGAGGCCGGTACCCTTTTTGTTGAACGTCGCGGAGACCATATCGCCCGTGCGGACGTTGTCATAGGTGATGTTGTACGGCCCGGAGACAGTCCCGCCGCTGTCAATGGACAGCGAAAGCTCGCTTTGCGTGGAGTGTTCGTAAGTGGGAACCCAGTCCTCGTCTTCGGGGTCGCGCCCGTCGGCGTCGTGTACGGGGTTCTGCGTGGTGTTGTGGTTCAACTGGATTTGCGCGAGGCCGTAAAGGACCCTTGCGCCGGGGTGGCTGTCGAGTACAATCAGGTCGACGCGCCCGGCCCAGTTGACGCGGCTGGCCGCGATTTTCGACGCGTAGAGAATATCGGCGTTGAGGGTAACGGCGTCGCCCTCCTCGTCGTAAATGCGCACGTTGTCGGCAAGTCTGGCGGAGCCGAGTTTCCGCGCGGAGAGGTCGAGCGTACCGGAGACGGCGCTAGTAAGGCTGTGGAAGCGCGGGGAGTTGTCGCTGTCCCACGAGACGCGCGCCGCCGTGCCCACGCTGTCGGGGAGTGCGCACTTGACGGGGATTTCGCCGCCGCCGCAGAGCAGGCGCGCATTCCCGGAGACTGCCGCCTCGCCGTCGCCGTCGGACGCGCCGCCGCGAATGAATACGGCGTTGTCGCGGAGACTGCCGCTGTCGCTTTCGACGGCCCCGGCAATCCGCCCGTCGGCGGTGAGCAGGAATGTCACGAGCTGTCCGGGGCGGAAGTTCGAGAGCATGTCGGCGGCGGTCGGGAGTACGGAAAACGTCGTGCCGCCGAGCAGTTCGACGGTCTCCGGTTCGTCCGGCGACGGGTAGCAGTTCTCATAGTAGGCGGTCAGGCGGGTGTCGCAGACGGAGACCGTATTCGTCGCGGGGACGTAGGTTGCCACGTCGCCGACGCGCAAATCACTCGCGGAGGCGTCGAGGCCGTTCTTGACAATCCGGTAATCCTCGCGCTCCTCCGTCAGCGCCGACAGCCCCCGCGCCGAACGGTCAGTCTGTATAAAGACCGCGCCGCTGATTTCCGTGACTTCGTTCGGCGGGGTGGGCAGGAATGTCAGGGCCTTGTTGTCGCGGAGTACGACTTTCCCGCGGTTTCCGACTAACCCGGCGGACGTGCGCACGGTGTCCATAGAGTACGTGCCGTTCTCCGTGACCATCGTCCCGGCGGCGGTGTCGAACGATTTCAGCGTCGTTTCGGCGCTGAGCGTACAGAACGCGGTGCCCGAGGCCGTCGAGGCCCGGAGAAGGTTCGAGAAGAGAATCGCCGCGCGTCCGCGCCCGAGCGGGGCGGCGCTGTCGTCGCCCACGCCGTCCGTCAGCCCCGTGGACGCCGCCATAGACATGTAGCCGTCGGGCCACACGCCGCCAACGTCCTCGTCCTTGTAGCCGAGGAGGCGGAGAAGAATCGTGACGGCCTGCCCGAGCGTGACGGTACGTTCGGGGTGGAAAAGGCCGTCGGAATAGCCCTTGATGATGTTCTGTCCGCGCGCGGCGAGGTTGATGTACGGCGCGGCCCAGTAGGAGGGCTTCACGTCGGGGAATACGGTGATGACGGAATAGCGGCCCAGTTCGCGTTCGGAACCCGTGACGAGAATCACCATCTTGCAGAATTGGGCGCGGTTGAGGCTTTCGCCGGGGCGGAACGTGCCGTCGGAGAATCCGTCGAGCACGCCCATGACGCGCAAAGTCTCGACGGCGGCGGCGGTGGGGGCGTCGGAGATGTCGCCGAACGAGCTTTCGACCGCCGCCAACGCCCCGACCGGTATCAGCGTACAGAGTACGCAGAGCGCGCAGAGTATGGATAAAAGACGTTTTTTCATTATAAATCAATCCTCCAGAAAGCGGTCTACGAGGAAGTCGGCGAGACAGACGGCGGCACCCGTCGCGAATACGAGCAGCGGGAGAAGGTAAATCACGCCCAGAAAGTACAGGATTTCGCGGAGAATCTGGAACTCCTCCACAAACTGCTGGAAGTCGGCGAAAGTACGCACGGAAAACGCCCCCTATTCGGCGCGGAGGGCCTCGACGGGTTGCAGACGGGAGGCCTTCGCGGCGGGATAGCTCCCGAACAGTACGCCGATTGCCACAGACAGCGAGAACGCGCCCAAAGTCACGGGCAAAGACGGGTAAATCGTCATCTGGAACATGAGCCGCCCCAGAATGAGGCTTCCGCCCGTGCCGACGGCGATACCGACCAGTCCGCCGAACCCGCAGAGCATGGCGGCCTCTATCAGAAATTGCGCCACGATACTGGCCCGTTGCGCCCCGATGGCCCGCCGGATACCGATTTCGCGCGTGCGTTCCGTGACCGTCACGAGCATGATGTTCATGATACCGATTCCGCCGACCAGTAACGAAATCGCCGCGATTCCGGCGAGTACGCCGCCAATCATGCCGAGCGCCTGTTCCTCGTACTGCTGCCACTGGTCGTTGGAGTAGACGTAGAAGTTTTCGTTCGGCACGGTTCCCTTCAGAAAGCCGTTGACACGCGCCTTGATTTCCTTCATTTTATCGGAATCCCGCAGTTTCACGACAAATTCGCTGGGCTTTTCCCCGCCTAACATCCGTTGCACGGTGTAGGGAAAGACGATGATGTTGTCAAGGTTGCTGTTGTACCCGGTGCCGGCGCTGTCGGTGAGGCGGGAGGCGTACACGCCCACCACGCGGTAAGCCGTACCGTTTACCATGAGATTCTTGCCGACGGGGTTCGCCGAGCCGAAAAAGAGCTTTGCGGCGTCGAAACCGAGTGTGCAGACCTGATTGTACTTCGACATATCGAGTGCGGCGAGGTCGCGCCCGCGCGCGAGTGTGAGGTTGTTGCAGACGCTGTACTGGTTGCTCCCGTAGTACATATCGGGCGGGGCCTCCCCGATGGGGTTGCCGCGCTCGTCCCACTCCCGGCGCATATTCGCCGTCGACTTCGTGCCGTAGGACACCGTGACGTTGTAGAGGCGGCCTTGCGGCGAGACGCCCTTCACGTCTTTGAGGGAGTTGCAAAAGGCCTGCAAGTCGGGGAAGTAGTCCTTCGAGATATCGTTGCCCTCTTCGTCGTAAGACCAGTTGTAGATGCTGACGTTGAGAATGCCCGTGCCCATCGCGGCGTACTGCGCGGTCATGGCGCGGCGGTAGCCGTCCATGACAGAAACAATCGTCATGACGGCGGCGATACCGATGAAAATGCCGAGGATAGTCAGGGCCGAGCGGCCCTTCTTGCCCCAGATGGATTTCCACGCCATTTTGACCGCCTGCCATAAGTTCATTACGATTCCCCTTTTCTTAGCCCCAATCTATGACATCTTCAAAGACTTCTTCCATGCGAATCGGAAGGTCTGGAAACGGGGCGTAGCAAAATTCCAGATTCTTTTCCATTTCCTCCCGTTCGTCGGGGTCGCTGTCCTTCCATGCGTAGTCCGGATATTGATAGTACATATTTTGCAGTACGAATTTCCCGTCCCGCAGGAAATAGCGTTCGAGGGAGCGGTCTTCGGGGCTGATAATCCAGTATTCCGGGACGCCGCACAACTCGTAAACGTCCCTCTTACGCCCTCTGTCATAACGGGCGGTTCTGTAGGACAGAATTTCAATGACCAAATCCGGGGGGCCGTGTATGCCGTCCCTCTCGACTTGTTTCGGGTCGGAGACCAGCGCGCCGTCCGGCATGTAGATTTCCCCGTCCATCAGGTACAGCCCCACTCCTGAAAAGTATTCGGTCTTCCGTTCGTGCAGATAGTTGAGGAAAAGACAGGTGAGATTCCCTTTGATAATGTTATGGTTTGTCGGGTCGGGGCGTTTGGGAATCACTCTCCCGTCAATGGTTTCGTCCCATTCGTAGAATGTCATGGCTTCCCTCCGTTGACAGGCGCGTACCAGTCGACATCCTGCGGGCGGTCTTCGACGATTCTGCCGTCGGTGAGGCGTACTACCCGGCGCGCCGTCGCCGCGATTCCGTTGTCGTGCGTAATCAGTATGACGGTACTGCCCTCGTTGTTGAGCTGTTGGAGGAACGCTAAAACCTCTAATCCGGTATGGGAATCGAGCGCGCCCGTAGGCTCGTCGGCCATGATAATCGGGGGGTGCGTCGCGATTGCCCGCGCGATTGCCGCGCGCTGCTGCTGTCCGCCCGACATTTCCGCCGGGTGGTGCTTGATTCGCTCCGAGAGGCCGACACGCTCCAACGCTTCGAGGGCCATGTCGCGGCGGTCGATGGGGTCGATTCCCTGATAAATCAGGGGCAGTTCGACGTTTTCGAGTACCGTCAGCGACTGGATGAGGTTGTACTGCTGGAAAATGAAACCTATCTGCTTGTTGCGAATGCGGCTTAACTGTCTGTCGGAGAGTTCGCGCACGTCGGTGCCGTCGAGGAGGTAGTCGCCGCGCGTGGGGATGTCCAGACAGCCCAGCACGTTCATCATCGTGGACTTGCCGGAGCCCGACTGCCCCACCACCGCGACGAACTCCCCGCGCTCAATCGTCAGCGACACGCCGTCGAGGGCGCGCACTTCGCTTTCGAGGCCTTCGCCGTAGATTTTGTATACGTCAATCAGTTCTACCAAATGGGCCATATTGTCACCACGAATCATTAGAACATACTGAAACTGTAGTCTTCTTCCTGCATTTGCGTGAAAACTTCCTGTCCCTCGGTGAGGCCGGAGCGGATTTCGACGTTGAAGGTGTCCTGAATGCCGATTTCGACGGGGACGGGCCAGAAGTCCTCGGGGATGTCCTCAAAGGCGACGACGTTGTCGAGGGCGTTGTCGGGGCGCTCCCCGCCGACGTATACCACGCTGACGCTCTCGCCGTCCTCCGTCGAGACGTTGCGCACACACTGTATCGGTACCAGTAAGCAATTGTCGTTCTGGCTTGCGACGAGGCTGTAGCGCACGTCGCTGTTGACTTGGAAATTCTCGTCGGGGCTGTCGACGGTGATGACTATCGGGTAAGTCGTGACGCCGTTGTTGCTCGTGCTCGACAGGCTGACGCTCTCGATATAGCCCGACGCATAGGCTTGGTCCCACTGGTTCAGCTCCACGGCGAGGCCCTTCTTAATGTAAGAGATATTCCGGGAATCGACCGTCGCGTTGACGATAATGCTGGACGTGTCGGAAATCGTCATGGCGGCGGTGTTCGCGGTGACTTCGGTGCCCTGCGTGAGATTCAGCCCGATAACCTTGCCGTCAATCGGCGCGACGGCGTTGCACTTGGCGAGTTCCTCCTGCGCCTTCTCTACCTTCTTCTGCGCCTCCGCGACGCCCTCCTCGTTTTCCGTGACGGTCTTCTGGGCCTCCGTGACGCCCTTCCGCGCCGTCTCGACGCCGCGCAGAGCCGTTGTTACGCCGTCCTCGGCCTCGGTGACGCCCCGGCGCGCGCTCTCGACGGCCTTCTCGGCGTCCTCGACGCCCTTCCGCGCCGCGTCCACGGCCTTAATCCGGTCTTCCACGTCCTTTTCGCGGTCTTCCACGACCTTCTCGGCGTCGGAAATCAGATTGTCTACGGTGTCGCTGTCGAGCGTCACGACAACCTGCCCTTCCCGAACCGGGAGGTAGTCGACCAGCGTACTGTCGATGACGCTTCCGCCGACGGCGGTTTTCAAGTCGGACGTGCGGTAGTATTGGAGGGTGCCGGAATCGTAGGGGGCGGCGAACTCGTCGCCGGTATTGACGGCGGCGGAGGCGGCCATATCGGCGGCGAGCGCGCCGTCGTTCTCCACGACGATTTCGGCGGAGAACAGGCGCGAGCCTTCCGCCGTCGGGCGGCTTATCATGTGGACGGTCTCAACCACGCCGTCAAGCTCCGACATGAGCGACGGAATCGAGACACGCGCCGTTTGTCCGGGCTTGATTTCGTCGGCGTAGGCGTAGCTGTAGTATTGGAGCAGGCGGAAACGGGTGTCGTCGACGAGTGTGGCGACTTTGGCCCCCTCGGAGAGACTGTCGCCGGGGGTCAGGTTGGCGACTTCCAGCAGTTTCCCGGTGTAGGGCACTTTCAACTGTAAATCGTTGAGCTTTTCGCGGACTTTCGCAAGGTCTCTCTCTGCGTTCGCGACGCGTTCCCGCGCGGTCTCTACGTCCCTTTGCGCGGCGGTGACGGCCTCCCCGGCGGTTCTTACGCCATCCTGCGCGGTTACGACGCCCTCCTCTGCGGTCGTGACGCGTTCGCGCGCGGTCGTGACCCCTTCCTCGGCGTTGCGCACGCTGTCCTCGGCGTTGCGCACGCCCTCTTTGGCGCGGTCGACGGCCTCCCGGGCGGTCGTGACGCCCTTCTCGGCGTCGGCGACGGCCTGCCGCGCCTCCTCGGAGTCGATGACGTACAGCGGCTGTCCCGCCGTCACCATGTCGCCCTCCTCGACGAAGACCTCCTGCACGGAGCCGCCGTAGGCGATTATCATCGTTTCGCTGTTTTTCGCGCGCGTCATGCCGCTTCCCTCGACCGTCGCCGTAATGGCCCCGTACTGCACGAAGTCGGTCAGGGGTACGGCGGTATTCATCTCGCCGCGTCCGGCGAAGAAGCGGCGGTAGGCCCAGAAGCCGCCCCCGCCCAGTAGCAGCACTACGACGGCGATACGGAGCCATTTCCGGCGCTTTTTCCGCTCGGCGGCGGAAAGTTTCTTTCGCGGTTTCCGCTCGCCGCGCTTGGGCAGGCGGAGTTTGAAACGCTTCAGCTTTTCGGACGCGGACGGCGTCCGGGAAAATTCCGTCTGTTCCATCTTCTCATCCATTCGACGCACGCTCCTTTTCGGGATTCATCGGGCTGTACAGGCGGCCCGGTTGTCAGTCCGTAGGGTTCATATTACTGGTACATTCGGGCAAATGCAACAACAAAACGGTAACAGTTTCGCAACAATCGACCGTAATTTAGACGCCGGAGGGCGTCAAAAGGTTCCGCCCGGGCCGGACGGAAAGGTTTTTGAAATTCCATGTATGGACGGCGCGAAAACGGGCCATACTTCTCCATGAATCCAACACGAGGAGGGTCTACATGGAACAGCCCAAGAATGGCAAGCCGAAGAACGGGCAAAGCATCGCCTTTTATACGGCGCTGGCGGTGTGCCTGATAGCGGTCGGGGTCGGGACGTGGCAGTTACTCCGCCCGGAGACGGATACCCCGGCGGTCTCGTTACCGGGAGAGGCGTCCGCGCGCCCGGAGATTCCGGTCACGGGGGAGGCGTCGCTCCCGGTCGAGGTGCCCGACGGGGACGCGGAAGGGCCGGCAGAGGACGTGTCGACACTCAAACCCGCCAAGACCGAACAGCCCGCGCCCGACGGGAGTACCGCTTCCGGGGCCTCCGGGGACAGCAAGAGTTCCTCCGATACGTCCGGCGGGGACAAGAGTTCCTCCGGGGCGTCCGGGGACAGCAAAAGTTCCTCCGGGGCGTCCGGCGGGGGTAAAAGTTCCGGCAAGTCCTCCGGTACGCCGGACGGTAAGAAAAGTTCTTCCGGGGCGTCCGGGGACAGCAAAAGTTCCTCCGATACGTCCGGCGGGGGCAAAAGTTCCGGCAAGTCCTCCGGTACGCCGGACAGTAAGAAAAGTTCTTCCGGGGCGTCCGGGGACAGCAAGAAAGGCGCCTCGGGCGGCGGTACGCGTCCGGTGGAGGGAAACACCGTGACGGGCTTCTCCATGGACAAACTGCTCTACAACGAGACTATGCGCGACTGGCGCACTCATGACGGAATCGACATCGCGGCGGACGCCGGGACAGCCGTCGCCGCCGCGAGAGCCGGGACTGTGGAATCCGTCGAGGCCGACCCCATCATGGGCATGACGGTCGTCATACGCCACGAGGACAAGTACGAGACTGTCTACTCCAGC
>CAMHDB010000057.1 GCA_946183715.1 uncultured Oscillibacter sp. | reverse complement strand
GGTGGACAGTTCGACGCAAGCCCTGCACTGGCTGTTCGCGGCGAGCGGGGAAGTACCCGAACCGCCCGAGGAATCGCACGAAACCGCCGCCCGCGAGGCCGACGATTACCGCGCAGTCCTCACGGACAGCGACTGTTACAACGTCTACGGGTGAAGGACAGCGCGTCTACGGCGGAATCGACTGTTACAGCGTCTACGGCCAATTTGAACGTGTTACGCTGAGAGGAGCGGCTATGTATTTTGTTATCGGATTCTGCGGGGCGCTGGTGTGTCTGGCGCTGTTCGGGGCGGGGACTGCCGCCGGGTGGTGTCTGTACCGCCTCACGCGCAAACGGGAAGTATCGCCGTCGCCGGAGGCCCGGAGCGAGTTCGACGCCTTCCGCAGACTGCAAAACTACACCGTGGAGGACGCCTACGGGCAGAATCAAAAGGAGGAATGACCCATGACGCAGCGGGCCCGCACGCGGGCTTGGACACTCTACGAGACCGGGCGGGACTACAACTGCCAGCTCAACCCGAACCAGTACAGCCTCGTCCGCACGAACACCGAATTTTTCATCGGGAATCAGTGGCTGAACCTGCCGGACACCCCGGCCATGCGCGCACTCCCGAAGCCTACGTTCAACATCCTGAAACGCGTGGCAAGTCTGTTTATCGCGTCCCTGACGGGGAGCGCGTTCCGGCTGAAAGTCGAGCCGCTGTTCGACGCCACCGACGACGACGCCGCGTTTGCCGATACGGAGCTGTCGAACCTTTTGGAGAAGTTCCACTTTGAGTACCGGATACGCGACGCGCTGTTCGACGGCGCGCAGACCGGCGACTATTGCGCGCATTTCTGGTTTGACCCGGAGGCGCGGCCCTACGGCGGCGCCGGGGCATTTCGGGACTACCGCGGCGAAATCCGGATGGAACTCGTGGACGGCATTAACGTCATGTTCGGGAATCCGGCAGACTGCCGGGTTGAGCGTCAGCCGTGGATTCTGTTAGTAGGCCGCGACCGCGTGGAGAACTTGCGCCGGGAGGCGAAGCGTTACCGCAAGGCGGGGGACGCCGGGGAGATAGTCGCCGACGAGGACGACGAAACCGCGCTCTACGTCCTGCTGTACACGAAAGTCGAACGCAACCACGAGACGACCGTACACGTCACGAAGGCCACGCGCGAGGCCGTGATTTACGAGGACATCGACACGGGGCTTTCGGTGTACCCGGTGGCGTGGGGCAACTGGGAGCGACAGCGCAACCAGTACCACGGGCGGGCGCTCGTCACGGGCCTGATTCCCAACCAGATTTTCATCAACACGCTGTTCGCCACGGCCATGCGCCATATACAGCTGATGGCCTTCCCGCGCGTCGTCTACAACGCCGACTTAATCTCCGCGTGGACGAACGAAGTCGGGCAGGCTATCGGGGTACGCGGACTACAGCCCGGACAGAACGCGGCGTCGGTTGCGGGGACGATTCCGGCGTCGGAGATGAGCGCGCAAATCTTCACGCTTATCGACAAGACTATGGCCTACACAAAAGAATGTCTGGGCGTCTCGGACGTACAGTTGGGCAACGCGCGCCCGGAGAATACGTCGGCGCTGGCGCTCTTGCAGACGAACGCGGAAGTATCGTTGGAGAACATCCGCGCGGGGCTTCACGAGTGGCTGGAGGACATCGGGCGCATTCTCCTCGACATGATGGGCACCTGTTACGGCACGCGCCCGGTCGTCACGCGCCGCGACGGAGAGACAATCGTCCGGGAGTTCGATTTCCGGGAGTTCAAACACTTATGGCTGAATCTCCGCGCGGACGTGGGCAGTGCGACGGTCTACAACGAAACGGCAGTGCTCCAGACGCTGGACGAACTCCGCCGCGACGGCTTCCTGACCGCCGTACAGTATATCGAACGCGTCCCCGACCGCCTGTTCCCGCGCAAGGGAGAATTGCTTGACGAACTCCGCGCCGCGCAGGCGAGCGGAGAAAGGAATAACACTTTACAGCAGGAAAGGAGCACCCCATGAACGAACCGCAGGCAGTACCCGCCGCGGACACGGTACCGCAGGCCGAAAACCCGGTACCGCAAGCCGTAACTAACCCGGTAGCGCAGGGCGTGACCGTCGACGCGCCGCAGAATGACGCCAACCCCGCGCCGGACTACCGCGCCATGTACGAGAACCTCCGCCGGGAGAATGAAATTCTCCGCCACAACGCCGAAATCACGCAGCGCGCCCCCGTGCAGGGCGTATCGGGCGGCGGGGCCGTCGCGGCGCCCGTCGACGACTTCACGCGCGGTTTCGACTCCGACACTTGGGACGACTGACAGAAAGGAAGGTTGATTCATGCCTAATCCCACCGTAAATCTGGCCTCCCGCTACTCCGGGAAGGTCGACGAGCGTTTCGCGATTGCCTCTCAGGCCGCGCTCGCGCTCAATCAGGACTACCGTTTCGCAGGCGTCCGTACCGTGAACGTGTACTCGATTCCGACCGTGGCCCTCAACGACTACACCCGCTCGGGGAGTAACCGCTACGGCACCCCCGCCGACCTCGCCAACAGCGTACAGGAACTCACCGTGACCCGCGACCGCGCGTTCTCGTTCATCATCGACCGCGCCGACCGCAGTCAGACGCAAATGGCTATGGACGCCGGGCGCGCCCTCTCCCGCGAAATCCGGGAGGTCGTCGTGCCGGAGTACGACGCCTACGTTTTCCGCAAGATGGCCTTGACGGCCTGTACGAAGGGCAACACGGCCACGACCGCCGCGACAAAGAGCAACGCCTACGAACTGCTCCTCAACGCGCAGGAATCGCTGGGCAACCACGGCGTGCCGGATATGGGGCGCGTGTGCTTCTGCTCCTACAAGTTCGCGAATCTCTTAAAGCAGGACCCGGCGTTTATGCGCTACGGCAACGCCTCGCAGCTCATGCTTGCCAAGGGCGTCATGGGCGAAGTCGACGGAACCCGGATTGTGAAAGTCCCGGCGTCGCGCCTGCCGACGGGCGCGGAGTTCATCCTGACGCACCCCGTCGCGGCCTGCGCGCCGAAGCAGTTGGAGGACTACAAAATCCACGACAACCCGCCCGGCATTTCCGGCTGGCTCGTCGAGGGGCGCGTACTCTATGACTGCTTCATCCTCACGGAGAAGGCCGACGCGGTCTGGTACCACGGCACGGCGGTCTCCGCTGGCTGACAATCCGCGCGGGGGCCCTTCCCGGGGCCCCCGGCGGTCAAAGGAAAGGGGGAAGTATGCAATACCGTAACATCAAGCGGGCCGTGCTCGAACTGGTAGACCAGTACAGCACCGCCGGGGAGGTCATTTCGCCCGCGTACAACCACCAGTCGGACACCATCCAGAAAATTCCGGGGCTTATCAATCAGGCCCTGCTCGACATCCGTACAGGCCCGTACCCGGAACGCAGTGTCTGCCGCCTCGAACACGGTGAGACGCTTTCCAACGGCTGGAAACAGCACATTCTCCCGGGGGACTTCTGGCGGCTCTGTTCTGGCGGCGTGCGGAAACTCTCCGGCGACGGCCCGCAATTGACGAACGAATACCAGCTTCTCGGCGGGCGCACGCTCCTGACCCCGGAAGGCGTCTATTTAGTCGAGTACTACCACTACCCGGAACAACTCCCCGACAACCCCGCCGACGAGTACGAGTTCGGCGAAAGCCCGGAGGCGGTTCGTATCGCGTGCCTGTACGCGGCGGCCTGCCTCATGCGCACGGAGGACGAGTTCGCCTACACGACGCTTTCAAACGAGTACGAGGCGCGTCTGAGCCGTCTGACGCCCGCTTTCGCGGCGGAGACGCGGACTGTGCAAGACGCTTACGGCTTCTGACGGGGGTGTGCTATGGCTAACAGCAAGCGGGAACAGACGTTCCGCTTTCCGTCCCTCGACGGCGGCTTGAACCTCCGCGACGCCGAAATCAACCTCAAGGACAACGAGTCGCCGGAAATCGTGAATCTCTGGTGGGACGACGGCGTGTTGCAGTCGCGGCCCGGGCAGGAGTACGCCACTTCCGGCTACGGCGCGGGCTCCTATCCCGGACGCCTCTTCGGCGCCTCCGATGTCGTCTACGCCGCCGCGGCGTTTCAGGAAGGCGTGGTTCTCCATATCGGCGCGTCCTTCTATACGTGGCACGGGCACTTTCGGGAACTCCGGCAAGTCGCCAACGGCGATACCGCGCTCTATCAGGGCGTTCCGCGCAATGCCGGGACATTCTTCCGCTTCGGGAACGACTTGTACTACAAGAATACCGGCGGGTTCTATCGCTTCTATTACAACAGCACGCACGGCATTTTACAAAACCCGCTTAACATCTCCCGCGTCGCCGACACCGCCTTTATCCCGACGATTCTTGTCAACGCCGACCCGGCGGACGGCTCCGGCGACGAATACCAGTCCGCGAACCGCCTTTCGGCGCGGAAACGCGTCCGCTACAGGCCCGCGAGCGTACCGGAAAACGTGATTCTCTACGGCGACGGCTTTACGCGCGGATTCAGTGTGGGACGCACGGCGGCGGAAAACCTGCGGGGCATTTCGGCGGTCTATGTCGGCGCCACGCTCCTTCGCCCCGCGCTGTACTCGGTCGACCTCGCTACGGGAAGCGTCCTTTTCAACACCGCCCCGGAGGAGGACGCCGTGCTCACTTTCGCGCTGGATGTCGGGCAACTGGAATACCACCTTCCGGCGGAGCGCGTGGACGCCGTGACGCTCGTCAGCGTCGACGGCCTGACCTACACCGCGGGGCGCGATTACAGCGTCGACACCGCCGCCGGAATCGTCACGTTCGCGCAGGCCCCGCCCGACAACGCCCGCGTGGAGATTACCTACAGCAAGGCGGACGCCGCCGCGCTTTCGGCGTTCATGAACTGTCCGTATGCCGTGGCGGGCGGCACGGGCGAAAGGTTATGTGTCGTCGCGGGCGGAGGCGGTACCGTGTACTGGTCGGGCGTGACGGAATCCGGCCCCGACGCGTCCTACTGGCCCGCCGACGCGCGGAACGTCATCGGCGGCACCGTGACCGGGTTCGGCGGGCAGTACGACCAGATTCTGGTATTCCAGTCGCGGCGAATCGGAAAGCTGTCCCTCTCCGTCAAGACCGCCAACGGCTGCGACAGAATCTCCGTGGCCTGTTCGCCGGTCAACGACAAAATCGGCTGTGACTTGCCGCAGTCTATTCAGCTCATCGGGAACAACCTGACATTCGCGAACACCTACGGCGGCGTGTATCAGGTATTGTCCTCGTCGGCGGCGCGGGAGAACAATGTGCGCTGTCTGTCGGAGAAGGTCAACGGCTCGGACACCCGCCCCGGCCTGCTCTACGATATGCGTATCGCGGGAAGCGGGCCTGTCTGCTCCCTCGACGACGGCAAACGCTACTGGCTTGCTGTCAACGGACATGTCTGGCTCTGGGACTACTCCCTTTCCGACAGCGCAAACCCGGTATGGTTCTACTTTACGGGCCTTGACGCCCGGGCGCTGTCCGTGCGCGACAGGCTCCCGTGCCTGTTCAACGCCGCGTTGCGTACAGTGCGCCTCGGGCCGACGCTGAGCGACTTCGGGGAGGGAATCCGGAAAGCGTACCAGTTCCCGGCGCGCAATTTCGGCAGTTACGACCGCCTCAAGGACGTGGACACCGCGCTGTTTTCCCTCCGCGCCGACGCGCCGTCCGACGTGTCCGTACTCTACGAGACCGACTACGAGACCCGCGCCGACCGCGTGAACCTGTACGTAGAAGGACACGACCGCCTGACCGACCGGAATCTGGAAGTGCGTGATTTGAGCGTCCCGCGCCACGCGGCGGTATTCCGGCGGAGGCCGAAATGCAGACACGTCCGCCACTTCTCGCTGCGCCTCGAAAACGACACCGCCGGACAGAATCTCGCGCCGTACTCCGTGGAATTGCGCGTCCGGTACGAAGGGAGGGAGCGCTAATGCCCGACAACGACACACCCGAACTGATTCCGCGCCTCTACTACTCCAAAAACTGGGAGGACCCCGCCGACTACGCCACCCATCAGCACAGCGAGGTACAGAACCGCCGCGACTTGCAGTCGCTGTTTACGGAAATCGCGTCGTATATCAACAATGTCATGCTTCCGCGCGCGGAGCAGTTACTTTCCGAAAGCGGCGGCGGGGGCGGAGAAGGCGGTACGGGCGGCGGCGTCTCCGGCGACTGTCTCCCGCTGGACGGCGGGACTATGCGGGGCATTCTGCGCCTGTACCGGGAGCCGGAACTCGACGCCGAAGCCGCCACGAAGCATTACGCCGACACCCTCGCGGGCAGCGTCGCGACGGACTTCAACGGGCGTCTGACGGCCATCCGGCAGAGCGCCGACGCGCTGGAACTGCTCGCACAGCGTCACGGGCAGGACATCGCGACATTGCAGGTACGGGCCGACGGGATTTCCGCCGACGTGGCGAACGTCGACGGGAGAGTGTCGACGCTCGAACAGACGGCGGACGGTTTCGAGACCCGCGTCACGACCGCCGAAGGCAATATTTCCAGTATCCGTCAGGCCGTCGACGGAATCAGCCTTTCGGTGTCGACGGTGACGGAAAACGGCGAAATCTACTCCAAAATCACGCTCCGGCTGGGACAGCAGGAGCTGTACGGCTATATCAAGATGGAAGGCAACGTCGACATCTCCGGACAGCTCTCCGCCGACGCGCTCTACTCCGGCTACGGCGAAATCGCCAATCTCGCCGTCGACACGCTCAACACTTCTCGTCGTATTGCGCGCTATCTGGCCCGCGACACCTCCGACGATAACTTTATCCGCGCGCAGGGGCAGAACGTCGAATGGGTCACGGGAGAATGTAACGGCGGCACGATTCAGGCCGCGAACCCCGACGGCGAACCGCTGTTCTGGCCCGTCGACGTGTCCGGACTGTCGCGCGGCGCGGACGGCTACCCCGTCACGGCGCAGAATGAGCGTATCTTCACCACGACCACCCCGACGGAGTACCCTGTACAGGTCTACACCTACAACGAGGCGATTAAGCGTTCGATTTCCTTCGAGGCCGTCAACGGGATTTACTCGCCCGTCGACCGCTTCGGCGCGGGGAATCAGCAGGGCAACAACCGGGCATGGATACTCAAAACCGCCGACGGCTTCGACATCCGCTACCTGACGCCCGACAACAAGGAAATCGGAATCCGCATGACGACGGACGGCAAAGTGACGATTGACGGCTTGCAGTACGACGCCGACAAAATCCGGGCGGCGCTGGGCGTGGCGTCGGGGAGTACGTCGACCGGGGACGGAAGCGGCGGAAGTAGCGGGAACGGCGGCGGGCTTGACCTGACGCAAGTCAACGCCGACGGCTCAACCTCCGGTATCAGCGTGGACGAGTACGGCTACATGGAGCTTACGGGACTGCGCAAGGTCTCGGGACTGGACTTCTCGCGCGTCAACACGCCGGGCTATTACCGCTTTGTAGAGGCCCTCGACGGCGGCCTCTACAACCAGTACACCATAGAGCGCGACAGTTCCGGGCGCGTGAGCAAAATTACGGATATGGTCGGGCACGAGACGGTCATCACATGGGGGGAGGCGTGAGTATGGACGAGGACAGCTGGCTGGCGGGCTACTTCACCGGGATTTCCCTGCATTGCCGCTTACGGGTTCCGTACACGCGCCCGTCTCTGATTGCGTGCCTGTCCGTGACGGGAATCGCCGCCGATTTCGACTGGTTCGCGGACTTGTCAGGCGTCGACGCGCTGACCTTCATGACGGCGGAGTACACCGGCGACGTGACCGCCGCCTACAGCCGCGACGGCAGAACCTACACGGCGCCCGTCACGCTCCCGGAACTGCTCCGCGCGAATCCGGCAAAACTGTTTCACGGTTACGCGCGTATCTGGTTCCGCTTCCGCCTCGCGGACGACGACGCCGACCTGACAAACTTCACGCTCTGGGGCGTATTTGCGGCGGGAGGTGTCGGAAATGGCGTATGACGACCGGAGTTTCTTCAACGGGCTTGCTTTCGGCCTCGCCGCCACCGCCGGGCGCCCTATGGGGCCGTTTGAAAAGACGTGGATGACCGGGACGAAAAATTTCCTCCGCTACCCCTCCGGCGATTTCGATACCTTCGTCAGCAAGATGTATATCCAGACCGCCTACCCGCTTACGATTGTCTACGAGTACGGCCCCGACAGGAACGCGCCCGAACGCGTCTTCCGCCGTATTGCCGCCTCGAACCGCGCGCAAACCATCGGCCACGTCGTACAGCTTCCGGAAACGGTCAAGTCCACGGACTACTATTACAATGTCAACTTTTTCGAGCGCCGCGACATGGTGCCGGGGATTCACTTCTGGGCGGGGTTCATGCTGTTCCCCTATCGCGGAGGCAGTCCCGCGAAATGGTGGTACTATCCGGGAAGCCCGGAACTTGTAAACGAATGGTATACGCAAAGCAACCGGGGCGGCTATTTGCTGGATTTCGGGTAATTTTCAAGAACAGGAGGCTTTACAAAAGATAATGCAGACTTACAAAGTCGATTCAAACGATATCCCGCTGGACTTGGGGCACCGCTGGGAACATCACGCCCAGCATATCGTGTTCGACATCTCCGCGTGGGTCGAGGCATTCGGCCCCGGCACCGTACAGCTTCTCCATCAGCGGCAGGGTGACGAGTACCCCTACCCGGTAGCCGTCACGCGCACGGACGCCGACGGCTCGACCGTCAACAATACGACCGGGACGCTTGTCCACTGGGACGTGACGGGTACGGACACCGCGCAAGTCTGCCGCTACGGCAAGGCGGAGTTGCGCTATTATCGCGGGACGCAGGTTTCGCCGGAGTTCCTCGCGAAAAGCGACATCTACCGGACAATTGTCGAAAACGCGCTGGGCGGCGCGCTGGCGACACCCCCGGAAGAGCCCCCCGACTGGTTGGCTACGCTGTTAGCGTCCGCCGGGGGCGTGGACGCGCAGGTAGAGGCCGCGCAGGGCTACGCCGAAAGCGCGGAGCAGTCCGCGACGGACGCGCAGTCCTACGCTTTGGACGCCTCCGACGCACAGGCGGCGGCGTCCGGATTCGCGGCGGAGGCGCAGACTGCCGCACGGGCGGCCCAACAGGCCAAAAACATCGTCGCGAATATGGGCGTTTGGGCGCAAAGCCTCCCGGCGGGACAGGCGGCCTATGTCCGGAATCAGTACATGCCGGAGAGTATCGACTTTCCGGAGCAAATGTCGCTGGAATTTGGCATTCCGCGCGGCGCGGACGGCGTGTCGGTCACGGATATGACGCAGACTGTCACCAGTTTGGAGAGCGGCGGCGTGAACACGATTACGGCGACGCTTTCGGACGGCACGTCGCGCGCGTTCCACGTCGCCAACGGCGCGCGCGGCGAGCCCGGGGAACCGTTCCGGATTGCCAAGACCTACGCCTCCGTCGCCGCCATGGACGCCGACGCCGCGTCCGTAACTCCCGGCGCGTTCGTCGTGATTGCCTCCGACACCGAAGACCCCGACAATGCCAAGCTCTACGTCCGGGGCGAAAACGGCTTTACATTTATCACAGACCTGTCGGGCGCGCGGGGGATTCAGGGCCCCGCCGGGGCGGACGGCGTGTCGGTCTCGACGGTGACGCATACCACCGACGCCAGCGGGAATGTCGTGCTAACGCTGACGCTCTCGAATGGGAACTCGTCGACGTTCACGATTCCCAAAGGCGACGCGGGCGCGACCGGGCCGCAGGGCCCGAAAGGCGATACGGGCGACACCGGGCCGCAGGGCCCGAAAGGCGACACGGGCGATACAGGTACTTTCAGCGCGGAGG
>CAMHDB010000056.1 GCA_946183715.1 uncultured Oscillibacter sp. | reverse complement strand
TGGTCCGAGTGGCGAGACTTGAACTCACGACCCCTTGACCCCCAGTCAAGTGCGCTACCAACTGCGCTACACCCGGTTCTCCGTCCCCCGTAGAGACTTGCTTACTATACCACATCTTTTCGAGGAATGCAAGGGGTATTTGAAAAAAATTTTCGGCAGGTACGAAATTTCTATTCTCGCCTCTCCGACGCGCGTGACATGTCCCGGACGGCATTCCCGCCGCGCCCCATTCCGGAGCTTGCGAAGTGAAGGGCGAAAAAGCAATTGCGTTTTCAAGGGCAATTTCCCATGCCGCAAGCGGCGCCACCATAAATGAAACGCGGAGTTGTCCGGAAAGCTGGGCGGGGAAAAGAATACTCGAACCCGGACGAACTCCGTGTAAAATCGCTGGGAGAGCGGCAATGTGTCACTTTCCCGTAAAAGCCTCGGTTTTTCAGAGCGCCGCCTGTAGTACGTCGCGCGCCGCTTCTGCGCGAGGCTTTCGGCGGCGTCCGTGCCTCCCGGCAGACGCGACAGCCGTTTCAGGCGTTTCACCAGTTCGCGATAGTCGCCTCCCGCGGGCAGTCACGGAATCCGCCCGGGCGCGATTCAGACCGCTGTGCTCGACTCCGCCCCATGGGCTTTATGAAACAGCGTTCGCCGCCGGGCCGTATCGGGCAGGGCGGCGAGATTGCGACGCTCGCCCTGTTCCTTGCCACCAGCGATTCCTCGTTCATCGACGGACAGCTCATCCGCGTCGATGCCACCCTCCCCGCAAGGGGAGGGCGGAAAAGCGTTGACATTCGGGGCGAAGTGTATAAAATATAGTGTGGTAAAGAGGAGGCGTACAAATGGAACTGGATTTAAGCATATTATCGCCGTTGGAGCGGCTGTCGCTGGAGCTCCGGCAGATGTACGAGGCGGAGGGATTCCGGCAGTACCACATGAGCCGCTTTGAGGAGTACGGATTCTATCAGGAGAACCGCCGTTTCCTGTCGGCGGAGCGCGCGCTGACGTTCACCGACTTGGACGGTCGGCTTATGGCCCTGAAACCCGACGTTACGCTGTCGATAGCGAAACACGCGCCGCGCGGGCGCTTCTACTATCTCGAAAACGTGTACCGTCCGGGGCGGGAGAATCAAGGCTTTCAGGAAATACGCCAAATGGGCGTGGAGTGCGTCGGGGACGTGGACGCCGACACCGTGACGAAAACCGTATCGCTGGCGGTACGGAGCCTGTCGGCGGCGGGGAGCAGTCCGGCGCTGGAAATCGGGCATATGGGCTACGTGTCCGGACTGCTCGACGCGTTGAACGTGCCGCCGCGCCAACGGGGACACTTACTCGACAGTATCCGCGACAAGAGCCCGCAGGACGCCCGCGACTTGGAAGCGTTATTCTCGCTCGACGGCGACTGGGAGAGCGTATTCCCGGCGGCGTCGGCGCTGGCCAAAAACGCCGTCATGCGCGACGCCTTGCGGGAATTGAAAACGCTTTACAACAGCCTTTCCGCGTACCCGGACACCCTCAAACACTTGCGCCTGAATCTGTCGCTTGTCAACGATTTGGACTACTACAACGGCCTCGTCCTGCAAGGTTTCCTCGAAGGCGTCCCGCGTCCGGTACTCCGGGGCGGAAGGTACGACCCTTTAGTGTCGCGTTTTCATAAGGGCGCGAAGGCCATTGGCTTTGCGCTGTACCTCGACGAACTCGAAGCCGAAGCCGAACCCGTCGACAACGGTATGTTGAGCGTGGCGTTGCCGAAGGGGCGGCTGGGCGATAAAGTCTACAATCTGCTGGCGAGCGTGGGCTACGGCGCGCCCGAGGGCTACGCCGATACCCGGAAATTAGTCGTGGAGAATCCGGCGGCGGGAATACGCTACTTTCTCGTCAAGCCGTCGGACGTGGCGATTTACGTCGAACGCGGCGCGGCTGACGTGGGAATCGTGGGGAAAGACATCCTCGAAGAGCACCGCCCGGACGTGTACGAGTTACTAGACACGGGCCTTGGGCGCTGTCGGATGTGCGTCGCCGGGAGGCCCGGAGGCCTTGACGTGGGCGGGCGTCCGTTGCGCGTCGCGACGAAGTTCGTGCGGATTGCCAAGCGCTACTTTGCCGCGCGCGGACAGGATATCGACATCATCAAACTGCACGGCTCTATCGAACTGGCCCCGCTGTTGGGCCTGAGCGACGTTATCGTTGACATCGTGGAGACCGGGACGACGTTAAAGGAAAACAACTTGCAGGTGTTGGAGGAGTTCATGCCGATTTCGGCACGGTTTATCGTAAACCGTTCGGCGTACCAGTTCAAGCGGGGGGCCGTGGACACCCTCACGGAGAAATTGCGGGAGGTGACGGGCGCGTGATAACAGTCGAACAGTGGGACGGCGGCGAAGCGCTGTTCCGTCGGGAGCGCGTACAAACTGACCCCGAACTCACGGCGGCGGTCGCGCGGATTCTCGACGATGTGCGGAAGCGCGGCGACGCGGCGTTACGGGAGTATACGAAACGCTTTGACGGCGTGGACGTGGACGAGTTCCAAGTCGCGCCGGAGGCATTGGAGGCGGCGTACAAGTCCCTCGACGCCGGGTTCCGGGAGACCTTGCGCCGCGCGGCGGAGAATATCGAACAGTTCCACGCGCGGCAGGTTCGGCGCGACTACGTCCTCGCCGACAAGCCCGGAATTTTACTGGGCTTGCGTTATATCCCTATGGAGCGCGTCGGAATCTGCGTGCCCAAAAGCCCGGAGGCGTTCCCGTCCACGATTCTCATGAACGCCATCCCGGCGCGGCTGGCGGGCGTGCGCGACATCCTACTTGTCACGCCGCCGGAAGTCAGCGCGGCGGCGCTGGGCGCGGCGTACATCGCGGCCCCGGGCGTGCGCGTCTACACGATTGGCGGCGCGCAGGCCGTCGCGGCGCTCGCCTACGGTACGGAGAGCGTCCCGGCGGTCGACAAAATCGTAGGCCCGGGCGGCGTATTCGTCGCGGAGGCCAAGCGGCAGGTTTTCGGACAGGTCGGAATCGACCTGATTGCCGGGCCGAGTGAGATTCTTGTGCTCGCCGACGCAAGCGCGGACGCCTGTCACGTCGCGGCGGACATGCTCAGTCAGGCCGAACACGACACCCACGCCGCCGCCGTACTCGTCACGGACTGCCGCGCACTCGCCGTACAAGTCGCGGCGGAGCTGGAACGGCAACTCCCGTTGTTGCCGCGCGCGGATATCGCGCGGAAGTCGCTGGAAAGCAACGGTAAATTGTACGTCGCGGACAGTCTGGAACGCGCCGTGGAGGCCGCGAACCGTATCGCGCCGGAACATTTGGAACTGTGCGTGTCGGAGCCGCTGTCGTTGTTGCCGCTGATTCGCAACGCCGGGAGCGTATTCCTGGGCCACAACGCCCCGGAGGCCCTCGGAGACTACTTCGCGGGGCCGAATCACACGTTGCCGACATCCGGGACGGCGCGTTTTTCGGGGCCGCTGTCCGTCGACGACTTTGTAAAGAAATCGAGTTTCATTTACTACACGCGCGACGCTTTGAACGGCGTCGCGGACAGAATCGCGGACTTCGCCGAACGGGAGGGACTGCGCGCCCACGCCCGTTCCGTACTGCTTCGCAAAGAGGACGGGAGGAAATAGCATGAGGGAGTTTCTGTCGAAAGAGGCAGCGGCGCTGTCGCCGTACACCCCCGGCGAACAGCCGCTTGACAGGCAATACGTCAAGCTGAATACGAATGAAAGCCCGTTTCCGCCGTCGCCGAACGTCCTCGCGGCGCTGACGGAGGACGAGTTCCGGAAGCTGAATCTCTACTCCGACCCGACCTGCCGCGGATTGGTGAACGCTGTCGCGGCGCGCTACGGAGTAGCCCCCGAAAACGTCATCGCCGGGAACGGTTCCGACGAGATTTTAGCGTTCGCGTTCCGGGCCTTCTGCGGTACGGGTATCGGCGTCGCCTACGCCGACATCACCTACAGTTTCTATCAGGCGCAAACGGCGCTGTTCGGCCTCGACGCGACGGTCGTACCCCTGCGCGGCGACTTCTCCCTGTGCGTCGACGACTACATGAACTTTCCCGGCACGGTCTTTCTCGCGAACCCCAACGCCCCGACGGGCATGGCAATTCCCGTCAGCGACATTACGCGCCTGCTCGACGCCAACCCGGACAGAGTGGTTGTCGTGGATGAGGCCTACGTCGATTTCGGCGGGGAGACCTGCGCGCCCCTCACGGCGCGTTATGACAATCTGCTCGTCGTGCAGACGTTCTCGAAAAGCCGTTCTTTAGCCGGGGGCCGTATCGGGTTCGGAATCGGCGCGGCGGGGCTGATTGCGGCGCTGAACCGCGTCAAGTACAGCTTCAACCCCTACAACGTCAACCGCCTTTCGTTACTGGCCGGGGCCGCCGCTATGGAGGACGAGGACTATTTCCGGAGTTGTACAAAAGTCATACAGGAGAACCGCGCGTGGACGACCGACGCACTGCGCAATATCGGCTTTACGGTACTGCCGTCGAAAGCAAACTTTGTATTCGCGAAAAGCGACCGCCTGTCGGGCGGGGAGGTGTACCGGGGCCTGAAGGCGCGCGGCGTACTCGTGCGCTGGTTCGACGCCCCGCGCCTGCGCGACTGGTTACGAATCAGTATCGGCTCGCGGGAGCAGATGGAGACGCTTTTAGAGCGTCTGCGCGGACTGCTGGAGGGCGTGTAAATGAGAACTGCGGACATCACACGCAATACCAAAGAGACGCAAATCACGCTGTCGCTGAATCTGGACGGCACCGGGAAAAGCGACATTCAAACGGGTTGCGGATTCCTGAATCACATGCTGGAACTGTTCGCGCGCCACGGCGATTTCGATTTGACGCTGAGCTGTCACGGCGACACGGAAGTCGACTACCACCACACCACGGAAGATATCGGGATTGTACTGGGACAGGCCTTTACAAAGGCACTGGGCGACAAGCGCGGAATCGTGCGTTACGGGCAGTTCTTTCTCCCGATGGACGAGACGCTTGTGCTTTGCGCGGTAGACCTGTCGGGGCGCGACTGCCTCGTGTGGGCGCTGGACATCCCCGCCGCGAAAGTCGGCGATTTCGATACCGAACTCGCGAAGGAGTTCTGGCTTGGTTTCGTGCGGAATTGCCCCTGCGCGCTACATTTCCGGGAGTTCTCCGGGGAGAACGCGCACCACATTCTAGAGGCGGCGTACAAGGGCGCGGGGCGGGCGTTGCGTATGGCCGTCGACATCGACCCGAAGCACCGCGGAGAGATTCCGAGTACGAAAGGCGTACTCTGACGAAGGAGGGACGACGCTTGATTGCAATCGTAGACTACGGCGTAGGGAATTTGTTTTCGCTGGCGTGCAGCTTCCGGGCGATAGGGGCCGAGACGGAAATCACGAGCGAGGCGGCGCGGATTGAGGCCGCCGAACGCGTAATACTCCCGGGCGTGGGGGCGTTCGGCGACGCAATGGACAAACTCCGCGCGACGGGCCTGATTCCGGTCTTGAAACGCGAGGCCGCGCGCAAGCCGTTTCTGGGAATCTGTCTGGGTATGCAGTTGCTGTTCGACAGGAGCGAGGAGTACGGGGAGCACGACGGGCTAGGCCTGATTCCGGGGAAGGTGTGCGACTTGCGCACCGACCTGTCGGACAAGGCTTTGAAGGTGCCGCATATGGGCTGGAACAGTCTGGAAGTACGCCGCGACGACCCGTTTTTCCGGCACGTCCGCGCGGGGGAGTACGTGTACTACGTCCACAGCTTCTACGCCAAGGACTGCGCGGAGTACACGCTTGCCACGTCGCGCTACGGCAACGTCGACGTGACGGGGGCAGTACGGCGCGGGAACGTGTACGGGACGCAGTTCCACCCCGAAAAGTCCGGCGACACCGGGCTTAGACTGCTCAAAGCATTCGCGGAACAGTGACGGAGGGAAGCAACATGCGGATATTCCCGGCAATTGACCTAATCGGCGGGCAGGCCGTGCGGCTGTATCAGGGCGACTACGAAAAAAAGACCGTCTACAACGCCGACCCCTGCGCGGTGGCGCGGGAGTTCAGGGAAGCGGGCGCGTCGTGTCTGCACGTCGTGGACTTGGACGGCGCGCGCGACGGCACTACCGCGAATTTCGACACGATAGCGGCCCTTGCCGGACAGGGCGGCTTTTACATGGAAGTCGGCGGAGGAATCCGGACGGAGGAGCGGATTCGACAGTATCTGGACTGCGGCGTAAGCCGCTGTATTCTCGGCACGGTGGCGGTTCGCGACTTTGATTTCACGGCCCGGATGGGCGCGAAGTACGGCGACAGAATCGCCGTCGGCGTCGACACCCGCGACGGGTTGATAGCCGTCAGCGGCTGGAAGGAACTTTCGGACGAGCGCGGCCCCGACTTCTGTCGGCGTCTGGTCGGGCACGGCATACGCGACGTAATCTATACGGACATCAGCCGCGACGGCGCGGAGCGCGGGACGAATTTAGAGTTGTACCGCGAACTCCTGACGATACCCGGACTGCGCGTCACGGCGTCGGGGGGCGTGGGAAGCCTGTCGGAACTGCGCGTACTGCGCGACATGGGCGTACACGCCGCCATACTCGGGAAGGCGCTCTACACGGGCAAATTGGATTTGGCGGAAGTCATGAGGGAGGCGGGAATGTGTTAGCGAAGCGAATCATCCCCTGTCTGGACGTGCGCGACGGGCGGGTGGTCAAGGGCACGAATTTCACGGGACTGCGCGACATCTCCGACCCCGTGGAACTGGCCCGCTACTACAACGACTCCGGCGCGGACGAACTGGTTTTCTACGACATCACGGCGTCGGCGGAGGGGCGCAAGCTCTTTACGGACATCTTACGGCGCACGGCGGCGGAGGTATTCATACCGCTGACGGTCGGCGGCGGAATCAACACGGTTGACGATTTCGACCGGGTTTTGAAGTGCGGCGCGGACAAAGTGAGCGTCAATTCCGGGGCGATTGCGAATCCGGCGCTGATTGGCGAGGCCGCGAAGAAGTACGGCGACCAGTGCGTGGTGCTGTCGATGGACGTAAAGCGCGTGGATGGGCGTTTCCGGGTATTCGCGAAGGGGGGCCGCGAGGATACCGGGCTTGACGCCCTCGAATGGGCCGCGCGCGGCGTCGGCGACGGCGCGGGCGAAATCGTGCTGAACTCCATCGACACCGACGGGGTCAAGCAAGGGTTCGACTTGGAAATGCTGGACGCCTTAGCGGCGCGCGTAAGCGTACCGATTATCGCGAGCGGCGGCGCGGGGAATATGGAGCATTTCGCGGAGCTGTTCGCGCACCCGGGGATTGACGCCGGGCTTGCGGCGTCGATTTTCCACAGCAGACAGGTTGACATCAGGGAATTAAAACGCTTTTTGTGCTCAAAGGGCGTGGAAATGCGGATTTGACGGAGGGCGTATGGATTTGAAATTTGACGGGCGGGGCCTGATACCCGCCATCGTACAAGACCACTACACGAAAGAAGTCCTGACACTGGCCTACATGAACGCCGAAAGCCTCGCGATTACGATTGACGAGCGCCGGACGTGCTTCTGGAGCCGTAGCAGACAGGAATTGTGGCGCAAGGGCGCGACTTCCGGCAACATTCAGCACGTCGTGTCGATTACGGCGGACTGCGACAAGGACGCGCTGGTTGTGGAAGTCGTCAAGGACGGCCCCGCCTGTCACACGGGCGCGGAGAGTTGCTTTTTTAACACGCTGTACCTGTCGGACGAGTTGAAACAATTCAGCTACGAAGGGCTGTACCGCCTGATTGCGGGGCGCAAGTCCGAACCCAAAGAGGGCAGTTACACGACGTACCTTTTTGAAAAGGGCCTCGACAAGATTCTCAAGAAAGTCGGGGAGGAGTGTACCGAAGTCGTGATTGCGGGGTGTAAGCGAGACCGCGAGGAGACGGTGTACGAAATCGCGGACTTGGCCTATCACGTCATGGTCTTGATGGTACAGAGCGGAATCACGATAGAGGACGTGACGCGCGAATTGGAAAAGCGGCACGTCATCGACCACAAGGTGAAACAGGAGAGAATGCAATGAGTACGCCCTACGAGTGTTCGGTACACACGCATTCGACGCTGTGCGACGGCAAGGGCACGCCGGAGGAAATGGCGGCGGCGGCTTACGCGGCGGGCGTCAGGTACTACGGCTTTTCGGGACACAGTCACGTCCCGATTCCGCGGGAACAGGCATTCGTACTCCCGGCGGATATGAGCGCGTACCGGGCGGCGGTGCTGTCGTTGCGGGAGGCCTACGCCGGACGCATGGACATTCTACTGGGAATCGAGATAGACAATCTGGCGGACGTGTCGCCGGAGGGCTTCGACTACTGGATTGGCAGTGTACACGACTTCGCCGCGCCCGACGGCGAGTTCTACGCCGTGGACTACTCCCCAGAGGAGTTCGCGCGCAGTCGGGACGAACTCTTCGGCGGCGACGCCTACGCCATGACCGACGCCTATTATAAGGCCGTCGCGGAAATGGCCGCGCGCAGGCCCGACATTCTAGGCCACATCGACCTTGTGACGAAGTACGGCGAGAAGCACGACTTTTTCGACGCGGACGCCCCCCGCTACCGGAAAGCCGCCCTCGACGCCTTACACGCAATCGACCCGGCGGCGACGCTGTTGGAAATCAATACCGGGGCGATGTCGCGCGGCTGGCGCACGACGCCCTATCCGGCGCAATTCATATTGGAGGCGTGGCGCGAAATGGGCGGGCGCGTCATCATCACGGCGGACACCCACCACCCCGGCACGATTCTGTACGCCTACGACAAGGCAATCGCGGCGGCGCGCGCGGCGGGGTTCCGGGCCTGTACGATTCTGACCGCGCACGGACAGGAAGAGTGTCCGCTGCCGTGTATATAATAAGGTGGCAGTATGTATCGAACCATAATTTTTGACCTAGACGGGACGCTCTTGGACACTATCGCGGATTTGGCGGCGGCGGGGAACGCGGTGTGCCGGGAGTACGGCTGGCCCGAACATTCCGTGGACGCCTACAAGCCCATGGTCGGACATGGGATGTTGAATTTAGTCTCGCGCTTCTCCCCGCCGGAGGCGCAGAGCGACACGCAAAAAGCCGAAACACTACAGCGTTTCAACGTCCATTACGAACTTTGCAAGACGGACAGCACGCGCCCCTTTCCGGGGATTCCGGAACTCCTCGCGCGTCTCCGCGCCGACGGCGTACAAATGGCCGTCTACTCCAACAAGCCGCACGAGTTCACAAAGGAACTCATGGAGCGCTTTTTCCCGGATACCTTCGCGCTCGTACAGGGCAAGAAGCCCGGGATTCCGGTCAAGCCCGACCCGGCGGGGCTGTACGGGATTCTCCGCGCCTTCGGGGCCGACCCGGCGGAGACGCTGTTCGTCGGCGACAGCGCCACCGACGTGCGCACCGGGCACAATGCCGGACTGCGCGTCTGCGCCGTGACTTGGGGCTACCGTCCGCGCGCGTCGCTCGTGGCGGCGTGCCCCGACGATATCGCCGATACCGTCCCCGAACTGGAAAGCGTCATCCGGCGGTAATTCCCGCCTCCCCCGTCGCCACGGGGGAGGCTTTTTGTCTGCCGCGCCGCGAAACGACGGAAAGAGCGTTTTGTCAAGCCGTCACGGGGAGGCTTTTTGCCGCGCGGGCGTTCGTCGGAATCCACAGATGGAAATGCCTTCCAGCGCCTGCTTTCTCCCGCAGGGACGCAAATTCCATGAAATCGGGGCGTTTCCATGCCTTTTCCCGGGATTTCCTCCGTTTCCCTGTACCCCCTGAATTGGTAAAATTTACCTGTTACAAAATCCTTAAA
>CAMHDB010000055.1 GCA_946183715.1 uncultured Oscillibacter sp. | reverse complement strand
AAGTGGGAGGCCCGGACGCGGGGTGACACCGTAGACACCCGGACGCCCAAGGCGCGCGGCGATATCGGAGAAAATATCGTCGCACGGTACCTGTCGGAACAGGGCTTTGCGATACTGTCGCGGCAATGGCGCTGTCAGTACGGCGAACTGGACTTGATAGCGCGCTCCCCTTCGGGGGTGATTTGCTTCGTGGAAGTCAAACTCCGCAAGCGCGGCGCGGTAGTATCGGGGCGGGAGGCCGTCGACGCCCGCAAGCGCGAACGTTTACGGAAAACGGCGTCGTGCTGGCTGAGCGGGTACGACGCCGACGCCCCGACGCGGTTCGATGTCGCGGAAGTCCGCGCCGACCCCGACGGCCTCTTTGAGCTCGACTATCTCCCTGACGCGTTCCGGTAATTTGGGCGCGGCAAAACCTGTCAGGCGATAACACAGGAGGGTGGAATATGAAATATTTAAGCACGCGGGACAAACAAATCCGGTTGAGCGCGGCGGAGGCGATAAAAATGGGGCTGTCGCGCGACGGCGGCCTGCTGACGCCGGAGACGGTGCCCGTTATCGACGAGGCGTTTCTGCGGAGTTTGATTCCCGCGCCGTACCCGGTACGCGCCGCGAAAATCATGGCGCTGTACCTCGACGACTACCCGGAGGCCGAGTTACTGTCTTTCGCGGAGGACGCCTACGGCCCCGAGCGTTTCGACACCCCCGCCGCCGCGCCTCTGCGCAAAGTCGACAGTAACACGTACTGTCTTGAACTCTGGCACGGCCCCACGTCGGCCTTTAAGGATATGGCCTTGCAGATGTTGCCGCGACTGCTGTCGGCGGCGCTGGCCAAGACCGGGGAGAACAAAACGGCGTGTATCCTCGTCGCGACTTCCGGCGACACCGGAAAGGCCGCTATGGAGGGCTTCGCCGACGTGCCGCGCACGTCCATTATGGTCTTTTATCCGAAAGACGGCGTGTCCGAGATTCAGGAGGCCCAAATGGTCACGCAGGAGGGCAAGAACGTCGGCGTGTGCGCGGTCGTCGGCAACTTCGACGACGCCCAAGCCGGAGTAAAGCGCATTTTCTCCGACGCCGCCATCCGCGACACCCTCGACAAGCGCGGCGTGTTCCTCTCGTCGGCCAACTCCATCAACTGGGGGCGCATTCTCCCGCAAGTCGTGTACTATATCTCCGCCTACTGCGACTTGCTCCGCGACGGCGTAGTGTCTATGGGCGACAAGGTCAACTTCTGCGTGCCCACGGGGAATTTCGGCGACATCCTCGCCGCCTACTACGCCATGCGCATGGGGCTTCCCGTCGGGAAACTGATTTGCGCGTCCAACCGGAACAACATCCTCACGGACTTCCTCCGGACGGGCGTCTACGACCGCAACCGACAATTCTACACGACCATGAGCCCGTCCATGGACATTCTCGTTTCGTCGAATCTGGAACGCCTCCTCTACGACCTCTCCGGGGAAAATGACGCGGAGGTGCGCGGGTATATGGAAGCGCTCTCGCGCGGCGGAAAATACGAGGTGTCGGAGGGTATCAAAGCGGCGCTGAAGCGGTTATACTGGGGCGGATTCTGCGACGAGCGCGGCACGTCCGCCACGATTGGCCGCTACTGGCGCGACTACGGCTACCTCATCGACACGCATACGGCGGTAGCGGCGGACGTACTGGAGCAGTACCGCGCCGAGACCGGAGACCGTACCGTTGCGGTTTTCGCGTCGACGGCCTCCCCGTACAAGTTCTGCGACCACGTACTCGACGCCATCGGGCAGCCCCCCAAGGGCGCGGGTACGGCGTTGCTCGACCAGTTGCACGAGGCTACAGGCACGCCGATTCCGTCGCGTCTGGCCGCGCTGAAGGGCAAAGAGCGCCGTTTCGACCTCTCCGCCGAAAAGACGGACATGGAGCGCGTCGTACTCGATTTTTTGAAGTAAGCCTTCCGGGGAAGGCGGTCAGGAAGGTGATGTTATGGCCCTGTACGCTATCGGAGACCTGCACCTTTCCCAGAGCGTCAACAAGTCTATGGAGGTTTTCGGCCCGGCGTGGGAGCGCTACGTGGAACGCATAGAGGAAGGGCTGTCGTGCCTCCGCCCCGGGGATACGCTCATTCTCGACGGCGACACCTCGTGGGGCATGACGCTGGAAGAGGCCGAGGCCGACTTCCGTTTCCTCGACCGCTTCCCGGGGCGGAAACTGCTCGTCAAGGGCAACCACGACTACTGGTGGGGCACCGTCTCGAAAATGCGCCGCTTCTTCGCCGAAAAGGGCATCGCCTCCCTTGATTTCATCCACAACAACTGCGCCCTGTACGGCGAAACGGCGCTCTGCGGGACGCGGGGCTGGTTCTTTGAAGAGGAGCAGAAGCCCCACAACGAGAAAATGTTACGCCGCGAGGCGTTGCGGCTGGAAGCGTCGCTCAAGGCGGCGGGCGGGCGCCCGATTCTGTGTTTCCTGCACTATCCGCCGCTCTACACGGGCTACGAGTGCCCGGACATCCTCGACCTGCTCTCGCGCTACCGCGTGGGCAAGTGCTGTTACGGGCACCTGCACGGCTACGCCATCCGGCGGCGGATTGAGGGCGCGCGCGGCGGCACCGACTTCTCGCTGATTTCCGCCGACTATCTCGGCTTCGCGCCCGTGCGGCTGTGCGATTAGAAAAAATCTGTGCGTCGCGCAAAAAAGACTGGTAATTTGTTTCGCGGTCTGGTAGAATAGCCCCCGGACTGTGAAACAGCACATATCAACCAGAGAGGAGTTTTCGACATGAACGTAAAAAGCTGTGAAAAGCAGGAAAAAAGTCAGGTATTGCTGACGATTGAGGTAGGGCCGGACGAGTTCGACGCCGCAATAGAGAAGGCGTACAAGAAGAACCGCCGCAAGTACCGCGTGGACGGGTTCCGCCCAGGCAAGGCGACCCGTAAGATGATAGAGGCCGTGTACGGCAGGGAGGTCTTTTACGACGAGGCCATCAACGAGGCCTTCCCCGACGCCTACGAGGCCGCTGTCAAGGAACAGGAACTCAAGGTGCTGGATATGCCTTCCGTGGAACTCGACGGCGTGCCGTCTTCGGCGGGCTTCACGTTCAAGGCGACCGTGCCCGTGTACCCCGATGTGACGCTGGGGCAGTACAAGGGCCTCTCCGCGCCGAAAATGCCCGTGGACGTGAGCGACGCCGACGTGGAGGAGCGCGTACAGCGCCTCTCCGACCGCAATACCCGCCTTGTCAGCGTGGAGCGCGAGGCGCGCAACGGCGACACGGTTGTCATTGACTTCGAGGGCTTCTTGAACGGCAAGACCTTTGAGGGCGGCAAGGGCGACAATTACAGCCTTGAACTCGGCTCTGAGAGTTTCGTCCCCGGATTCGAGGAGCAGTTAGTCGGCGCGAAAGCCGGAGACGAGCGCGAGCTGAACATCACCTTCCCAGAGAACTACGCGCCCGAACTCGCCGGAAAAGACGTGGTATTCAAAGTGACCGTTCACGAGGTCAAGGAGAAAGACGTACCCGAAATCGACGACGAGTTCGCCAAAGACGTGTCGGAGTTCGACACGATGGACGAACTCCGCGCCGACCTCCGCCGGCAGATTTCCGAGGAGCGTCAGGCCGCCGCCGAACGCGAGTTCGAGGATGAGCTGATGAATCAGGTCGCCGACGGTATCACGGCGGAGATTCCCGACGTACTCATTGAACGGCAGGCAAAGCAGTTCGTCGAGAACCTCAAACGGCAGGTCTACCAGCAGGGGTTCACCTACGAGCAGTACCTGAAAATGACGGGCGGCAGTGAGGAGAAGCTGTTGGAGGACGCGCGGGAACCCGCCCTCCGGCAGGTACGCATGGACTTGGCGGTGACGGCCATTATCGAGCAGGAGCACTTGGAGGCCACCGACGAAGACCGGGAGGCGGAGTACGAGAAACTCGCGGAGCAGTCCGGCATGGATAAGACCTCCATCAAGAGGTATTTCAACAAGGAGCAAATCACGAATCAGGTACTGACGCAGAAGGCGATTGCCCTTGTCAAAGACAGCGCGACGGCCACCGCACCCACTCCCGCCGAACCCGCCGAGGCCGCCACGGAATCCTGACAACATACCCTTCCACTTTCGCGGAACAATCAGGAGGTTTATTTTGAGTTTAGTACCGTATGTAGTAGAGCAGACCAACCGCGGGGAGCGTTCCTACGACATCTTCTCCCGCCTGCTGAACGACCGGATTATTTTCCTCGGCGAGGAGGTCAACGCCACGACGGCAAGTCTGGTCGTGGCCCAGCTTCTGTACTTGGAGGCGCAGGACCCCGACAAGGACATCCAGCTTTATATCAACAGCCCCGGCGGGTCTGTCACCGACGGCATGGCCATCTACGACACCATGCAGTACGTCAAGTGCGACGTGTCCACGATTTGCGTCGGCCTCGCGGCGAGTATGGGCGCGTTCCTGCTCTCCGCCGGAACCAAGGGCAAGCGTATCGCGCTCCCCAACGCCGAAATCATGATTCACCAGCCGTCCGCCGGGACGCAGGGTCAGATTACCGATATGGCCATTCACCTCAAGCGGCTGGAGACCATCAAGAAGCGTATGAACCAGATTATGGCGGAGAACACCGGGAAGTCGCTGGAGGAAATCACGGAGGCCTGCGAGCGGGATAACTTCATGAGCGCCGAGGAGGCCATGCAATTCGGCCTGATTGACAAGATTATCGCCAACAAAAAGAAGTCCGAGGCCACCGCGCAACAGGACTGAACGCAACCAAGGGGAATCGCGGACTGTCCGCGGTTCCCCGTGAACAAAGCGAATTGAGGCTTGAATATGAGTGATAAAGGCAGAAATCTGAACCGCTGTTCTTTCTGCGGCAAGACCGAACATCAAGTACACCGCATGATACAGGGCCCCGGCGTGCGGATTTGCAACGAGTGCGTACACCTCTGCATGGGCCTGCTGGACGACAACTACCGCGAACCCGACCCGCCGTCCGTGCATGATATGCCCGAAAAGCTACCCGTGCCCAAGGAAATCAAGGCCTATTTAGACCAGTATATTATCGGACAGGAAGAGGCCAAGATTGTGCTGTCCGTGGCGGTCTACAACCACTACAAGCGTATTTTCTTCGGCGGCGGCGACGATGTCGAACTGCAGAAGAGTAACATTCTGCTCCTAGGCCCGACGGGCTCCGGCAAGACGCTTTTCGCGCAGACGCTGGCCCGGTTGCTGGAAGTGCCCTTCGCAATCGCCGACGCCACCACCCTGACCGAGGCCGGCTACGTCGGCGACGACGTGGAAAACATCCTCACGCGCCTGTTGCAGGCCGCCGACTTCGACATTGAGCGCGCCCAGCGCGGAATCATCTATGTCGACGAAATCGACAAAATCGCCCGCAAGAGCGAAAACGTGTCCATTACGCGGGACGTGTCCGGCGAGGGCGTACAGCAGTCGCTCTTGAAACTCGTGGAGGGCACCGTCGCGAATGTCCCGCCGCAGGGCGGGCGCAAGCACCCCCATCAGGAATTTATACAAATGGACACGAAAAACATCCTGTTCATTTGCGGCGGGGCCTTCGACGGGCTTGACAAAATCATTGAGCGCCGCCTTGACCAGAAGAATATCGGGTTCGGGGCCGTCGTCAAGGGCAGACGCGAACAGGCCGAAAGCCGTATCCTGCACGAGGTACAGCCGCACGATATCCTCAAATACGGCCTGATTCCGGAACTCATCGGACGCCTCCCGGTCATGACCGCGCTGGACGCCCTCGGACGGGAGGAATTAGTCCGCATTCTCCGGGAGCCGAAAAACGCGCTGGTGAAGCAGTACCAGAAACTGCTCAGCTACGACAACGTGAAGCTGACGTTCGACCCGGAAGCGCTGGAAGCCGTCGCCGACCGGGCCATTGCGCGGAATATCGGCGCGCGCGGACTCCGCGCCGTCATGGAAGCGCTGCTCAATAACCTGATGTACGAGATACCGTCCGACCCGACCATTTCGGAAGTGCATATCACGAAAGAGGCCGTGGAGGGCACGGAGACGCCCGTGCTGACCTACGACCCCAACAAACCCAAGTACACCCTGAAAGTCAGCCCCGAAATCATGGGATTTGACGACCCGGCGGCGCGGCCCTGCGGGGCTTAACCCCGGCGAAAGCGACGGAAAGGAGTGAGAATCATGGAAGCGGTGGAATCGGCGACTTGGAACGCCCCGGTTCTGGCCATGCGGGGCCTGACGGTCTTCCCGCATATGAACCTCACATTCGACATGGAGCGGAAAATCTCCGTGGCGGCCCTCGAGCGCGCGATGGAGACCGACCAGACAATATTCCTAGTCACACAACGCGAAATCGGGGTGGAAGTCCCCGGGGAGAAAGACCTGTACGAAATCGGCACGCTGGCGCATGTCAGTCAGGTACTGCGCCTGTCGCCGACCGCTGTACGGGTCATGATTGAAGGTCAGGGCCGCGCGCGCCTTCGCCGTCTCTGGCAGACCGACCCCTTTCTGCAAGCCCACGTAGAGGAATTACCGGAAACGTCCATGTCCGAGGCCTTCCGGAACAGCCCGCGCACGGAGGCCCTGTTGCGGCAGACTATGACGCTCTTCGCGGAGTACGCGGAGCTGTCCGGGAACGTCCCGGACGAGGTGACGAGTACCGTCATGGACTGCAAGGACCCCGGATACCTCGCCGACTTTATCGCGCAGAACCTGCCCATGCGCTACCCCGACAAGCAGAGCGTCTTAGAGGAGCTGTCGCCGTTCCCGCGCCTGCGCCGCCTCAACTCGATTCTCGCGCGGGAGTGCAACGTACTCGGCTTTGAGCGAGAGATGGAGCAGAAAGTACGGGAAAATCTGGCGCAGAACCACCGCGAACAGATACTCCGGACACAAATCCGCGTCCTTCAGCACGAACTCGGCGAGGGCGGCGACGACGAAGAGGAACTCGACGCCTACCGCGAGCGGATTCTGTCTTTGGAACTCGACGAGGAATCGGAAACGCACCTCATGAAGGAATTGCAGAAGCTGTCGCGGCAGTCCTACGGGAGCGCGGAGGCGTCCGTGATTCACAACTACCTTGATACTTGTCTCGACATCCCGTGGAACACCGTGACGAAAGAGCGCGTCAGCGTGGATATCGCGCGCAAGACGCTCGAACGCGACCATTTCGGGCTTGAGAAGGTCAAGGAGCGTATTTTAGAGACCATCGCCGTGCGGCAGATGAACCCCGACAGCAAGGGGCAAATTCTCTGTCTGGTAGGGCCTCCGGGCGTTGGCAAGACTTCGATTGCCATTTCCGTGGCCAAGGCCCTCAACCGGAAACTGGCGCGTCTGTCGCTGGGCGGCGTGCGCGACGAGGCCGACATCCGCGGGCACCGCAAGACCTACATAGGCGCAATGCCCGGGCGAATCATCGAGGCCATCACGCGCGGCGGCTCCATGAACCCGCTTTTGCTGTTGGACGAAATCGACAAGCTGGGCAACGACTACCACGGCGACCCGGCGTCGGCCCTGCTGGAAGTCCTCGACAGCGAACAGAACCACGCCTTCCGCGACCACTTTATTGAAATCCCCGTCGACCTCAGCCGGGTGATGTTCGTCACGACCGCCAACACCACCGAAACCATTCCGCGCCCCCTGCTTGACCGTATGGAAGTCATCCACCTGTCGAGCTACACCGACGAGGAGAAGCTACAGATTGCGCGCCTCCACCTGCTCCCCAAACAGCTCGCCGAACACGGCCTCAAAAAGAGTATGCTTCGCGTCGGCGACGACGTGCTCCGCGCCGTCATCCGCGACTACACAAGGGAATCCGGCGTCCGGCAGCTCGAACGGCGTCTGGCGACGCTGTGCCGCAAGGCCGATATGCGCCTGCTGTCGGGAGACGTGAAGCGCGTCGTCGTCGCGGAGTGCGATTTGCCCAAACTGCTCGACTGTCAGCCGTACCCGCCTTCGCTGCGTACCGACCGGGAGGAAATCGGCGTCGTGAACGGCCTCGCATGGACGGAGACCGGCGGCGAAATGCTGGAAGTAGAAGTAAACGTTATGGACGGCGCCGGGAAACTGGAATTGACCGGGAATCTGGGCGACGTGATGAAGGAATCGGCGTCGGCGGCGCTGAGCTGTCTGCGGAGCCGCGCCGCCATGCTGGGCATTGAGGCCGAGTTCTACAAGAACAAGGACATTCACGTACACTTTCCCGAGGGCGCGACGCCCAAAGACGGCCCGTCCGCCGGAATCGCCGTGACGACGGCGATGTTGTCGGCGCTGACGGGACGGCGAATCCGCGCCGGAATTGCAATGACGGGAGAGGTGACGCTTCGCGGGCGCGTCCTGCCCATCGGAGGCCTGAAAGAAAAGACAATGGCCGCGCGGCGCTGTGGCATTCATACGGTTCTGATTCCGAAAGACAACGTGCGCGACTTGGAGGAAATCGACCAGACCGTCAGGGCGGCGCTACACTTTATCCCCGTCGCGACGGTAGACGAGGTATTCGCGGCGGCGCTGTGCCCGACTTCGGAACCCCTCCGGGAGACGCTCACCCCCGATACGGACACCCTGTCGACGGTCTCGCTGGAAGGCCTGCGCCGTCCGGCGTGAGAAAGAGAAAGGGATAGCATGCAGTTTCAGTCAGCGGAGTACGTGCGCTCCGCCGGGGCCCCGGAACAGTTTTTCCGCGACCCGTTCCCGAAAATGGTCTTTGCGGGGCGCTCGAACGTGGGCAAGTCGTCGGTCATCAACCGCCTGACCGGACGCAAGAATCTGGCCCGCGTCGGGGCCTCCCCCGGAAAGACACGGCAAATACACTACTTTTTCGTCGACGAAAAGCTGTACTTGGTCGATTTGCCCGGGTACGGCTACGCGAAAGTCCCGAAAGAGGAGAAAGCGCGCTGGGCGAATCTCATGGAGCAGTTTTTCCGGCGGGAGGGGCCGCGTATTTCGGCGGGCGTGCTGATAGTCGACATCCGCCACCGCCCCACCCCCGACGACGTGACGATGTTCCAATGGTTCCGTGACAGCGGCTGTCCGGTGGCCGTCGCGGCAAACAAGTTGGACAAGCTCAAAAAGCGTGAAATCGAACCCGCGCTTTCCGTTATCCGCGAGACGTTGCAGTTACGCGACACGGATACTTTGATTCCCTTTTCCGCCGAAAAGGGCGACGGCAAGGAAGAACTCACGGCGTATTTACTCAGCCACTGCGGCGGGAGACAGTAAAGAAGAAGTTTTCCGCCCGGGGAACTTTTTCCGGAACATTCCGTCTAAACAGATACAGCAACCGGAAAAAGGAGGAATCACGATGAAAGGAAAGGGAACGCTCGCCGCGCTTGCGCTGGCGTTACTGCTTCTGCTGACGGCCTGCGGCGGAAGCGGCGGCTACAGTCCGCGCGACTACGCGGCGGAGGCGGAAACGCCTATGGAGTACGACCGGGACGACGCCGAAAATGGCTTCACTTGGGCCGGCAGTGCCTTCGGCATGGCGGCCATGCCGGAGCTGTCCAACTCCAAGGCGGCAGGCCCTGTGCCGTCGCCGTCCGCCGCCGAGACCGAGGCCCGCCCCCAAAAACTTATCCGCACGGCGGAACTGTCTATGGAGACCACGACCTTCGAGGAGACCGCCGCCGCGCTCGCGGACTTGACAAACCGTCTGGGCGGCTACTTCTCCGACAGTACCTCCGGCGAACGCAACGGCAGCAGTCACTGGGCAAGCTACACCATCCGCGTACCCGTGAACAACTTCCAGACGTTCCTCGACCAAGCGAGCAAACTCTGTCACGAGACCCACCACCACATCAGTCAGGAGGACATCAGCGAGCGCTACTACGACACCGCCGGACGCCTCAAAACGCAGAATATCAAG
>CAMHDB010000054.1 GCA_946183715.1 uncultured Oscillibacter sp. | reverse complement strand
CGGGCACGCCACCTGTAGGTTGACATCCGTCCCGTGGGCGTCGAAAAGCAAATCGAACGCCCCTAACGATTCTATGTCCAGCTTAATCAGAATCCGGAAATCCCCGTCGCCGTACTGCTGGCGCGTGTTGCCCACGTCCGGGTCTACCCACATCTCCGCGAACATCTTCTCGCCGTTCCAGTCCAGCGGCAGAATGACGTGGTTGAGCGGCATGTACACGCTCTCGTTAATCAGCATGGCCGACATCATATTCCGGAACGCCTCCTGCGCGTTGGCCCCGCCCTCGCCCCGTATGGCCGCGCTGGTCAGCGACGCCATACGCGCCGCGAAGGCGTTGTTCTGCGCCGCTTTCGCGAAGTCCGACTCTTTCAGCAGGCGCAGTATGTCCGCGTCCGACAGCTTCCCCAATTCCTGCGGCAAAACGCCCATCGCGGTCAGGTGCCGGAACGCGTGGAGTAATCCCTTGGTGTCGCCGTTTTCGTAGCGGGCCAAGTCCAGCGTCATCATCGACAGGATATTCCGCGCCCGCCCGTGGTCGTGCGTCAGGTTTACATAGCGCGCAATCAGCGGGAACAGCTTCTCCCGCAACAGGTTCAAATTCCCCTGACGGTCTCCCGCCTCCACGCCGCTTTGCAGCTTGGCTAAAATATCCTTTACCTGCCCGGCCCACTGCGAAGGCAGCGATTCGGTCATGTCCCCGGTCTCGCGGAGCAGTTTTGTCTCTAAGTGTTCCGTGGAGGAGAAGTCGCTGTAGCGGCGGAGGAATTGCAGGATGTCGGAGCGGGCCATTTCCGAGGGGTTGCCGTTGTAGGCGTCGCGAATCAGCCCGAACAGCGCCCCCGTGAACCGGGAGCCGCTTTGCAGTTGGTTCTTGAGAAATTCCAGAAGCTGGGCCTCGTCCATTTGCAGAAATTCCATGAACCGCGACATTTCCTGAGCGAAGCCCGAACGGATTCCCGACGAGACTTCCACCCCGCCCCATTGCAGAATGCGCATGAAGACCTCGGGGAGGTCGCGCGCCCCGCGCAGGCGTTGCAGGAACGTCATGTAGTTCGATTCGTACCGGGTGGTACTTGAGGTGTCGGCGTTGTCCTGCCGCTCGGACTTGCTGTCGGGCCGGACGACGCGTTCCGGGTCTACGATGTTCTGTACGCTGGTGTCCGTTGGCGGCGGGGTCGTGATTCTGACTGGCGGCTGGTCGTAACCGGGTACCGGATTGGTGGGGCCTAACAGGGCCGGCATGGCGTTCACTCCTTTGCGGGGGAAATCAAACTCGCCCGGCAGAACTTGCTTTCAGGCCCCACAATGTTACCATGAAAACCGGGAAATTGCAATGCTTTCCTGTCATTTTCGCGCCCGCGGGATGGAAATTCGTGGGCATTTGAAAAAAAGCGGAGCGGGCTATTAATTTATCAGGAATCGTGCCGATAAAGAGATTAAGAGACATGGGTTATACCCTGAACCGGGAAAAGAACCTTTCACGGGCCGAAATCAGAAAACAGAGGTGGAATTTCCATGAGCATGAACAACGATATGCTGGAAGCGTACCTGTTCGAGATGCACTCCCTTTTGGAGCAGTTGGACGACTTAGTGTTGGCCGCCGAAGAGGCCCATACCTTCTCTCAGGACGACGTGAACGAAATCTTCCGGATTATGCACACCATCAAGGGTTCCTCCGCCATGATGGAGTTCAATTCCCTGATGACCATCGCGCACCGGATTGAGGACTTGTTCTTTGTCATCCGTGAAAAGACCATGGACGCCATTTCCGACGAACTCAAGCCGGAGATGTTCGACCTGATTTTCCAGTCTATCGACTTCTTCCGCGAGGAAATCGAGAAAGTGGAGACGAACCAACCCCTTTCTACCTCTATCGACACGTTCCTTGATAAAATTAATAGCTTCTCCGCCAAAATTTCCGGCGAGGCCGAGGACGAACCCGCCGCGCCAAGCGCCCAGCCCGGTTCGGCCCCGACCGCCGAGGAGGCCGCGTTCGCGAGCGCGGAGTTCCCGTTCGGCTTGCACGTCTATTTCGACGAGGGCGTCGGCATGGAGAACCTGCGCGCCATGATGCTGATTAACTCCGTCAAGGACTACTGCGAGGAGTCCCAGTTCGACTACTACCCGCCCGACGTGCAGATGAACCCCGAGACCGCCAATTTCATCATCGACAACGGTTTCTACATCCGCTTCCGCACGGCGGGAGACCGCGAGGAAGCCATTCCGGCGGTCAAGGACAACGGCGCCGTGAAGAACTGGCAGGTATTCGACGCGCCGGAGGCGTCGCCGGCCCCGGCGCAGAAGGCCGCCGCCGTGGCCGTGGAGCCGGAGCCCGTACCCGTAGAGGAACCGTCGCCCGCGCCCGCCGCCGTACAGCAGTCCGCCGCCCCGACCGCCGCCCAGCAGTCCGCCGCGAAACAGGCCCATGTCAAAGAGAGCCTGATTTCCGTCAGCCTGAGCAAACTCGACTCCTTAATGGCCGTCATCAGCGAAATCGTCATCACGGAGGCGCAGGTCACGGCGTCGCCCGACCTGAAGGGCCTCAAACTCGACAACTTTACCAAGGCCGCGCGGCAGTTGCGCTCCCTGACCGACAATCTGCAGGACGTGGGGCTTTCGCTCCGCATGGTGCCCGTCTCCGCGACGTTCCAGAAGATGAAGCGGATTGTCCGCGACATGAGCAAGAAACTGAAAAAGGAAACCAATCTGGTACTCGTCGGCGAGGACACCGAAGTCGACAAGACCGTCGTCGACAGCATTTCCGACCCCATCATGCACATCGTGCGGAACTCTATGGACCACGGAATCGAGAGCGACCGCGCGGAGCGTATCGCCGCCGGGAAGGACCCCGCCGGGAAGATTATCCTCTCTGCGCGCCAGACGGGCGGGGAGGTCATCATCGAAGTCATCGACGACGGGCAGGGCGTCGACGACGACGCGGTTTTGAATAAGGCAATCCGGCAGGGACTGGCCCAGCCCGGCGCCGAGTACAGTCACAAGGACATTCTCAATTTCCTGCTCATGCCGGGATTCTCCACCAATACGGAAGTCACCGAGTATTCCGGGCGCGGCGTCGGTATGGACGTGGTCAAGAGCAACGTCGAGAGCGTCGGCGGCACTGTCACCATTACCAGCGAGCGCGGGAAGGGCATGACAACTACTCTGCGAATCCCGCTGAACATGTCCATCATGGACGGCATGGAAGTCGCGGTCGGCGATTCCATTTTCACCGTGCCCATCAGCGACATCCAGCAGATTTTCAAGGTATCCGACATCAACATCATTCAGGACGCCACCCACGGCGAAATGGTCAAGATTGTCGACAACTTCTATTCCATCGTCCGCGCGAAGGAGTTCTACCAGCTCAACGGCGGCGTGGACAACCTCGACGAGGGCGTACTGCTCTGGGTGGAATCCGGCGACAACTCGTTCTGCCTGTTCGTCGACGAGCTCATCGGCGAACAGCAGGTCGTCGTCAAGCCCCTCCCCGACTACGTCAACAACTACGGAATCAAGAACTACGGCGTATCCGGCTGTACGATTCTCGGCGACGGGAGCATCAGTATCATTCTCGACGTGGCGACGATTTACTCGTCCCAGAACAACTAACGCCCATGAAACTCAATTCAGACACCGCCAACAAGCTCATTAAGAACTGCGACGCGGAAATCGCCGCCCTTCTGGACGCCGAATCCAAAAATTCCACGTACTCCTACAGCGTCGGAGAGGAGCCCGTCGTCCCGGCGTACTCCTTCTCCGACACGCAGGCGCGGATTCACGACTACCAGAACCAAATCGCAAAACTCCGCCACGCCGTGGCGGTGTTCAACAGCGGGAAGTTCCTCCCGGAGTACGGCTGTACCCTCGACGAGGCCATCGGGCGCATGAGCCGCATGAACGCCGAGAAGAACCGCCTCTACGCCCTCCTCCAAATCCCGGAGAAACAGCGCTCCCGGACTTACGGAAGCCGCGAGGCCGACATCACCTGCCGCAATTTCGACGCCGCCGAAGTCCGCGCCGCCTACGATAAAGTCTCGCGGGAGCTGATGGAAATCCAGCAGGCCATTAACATCGCGAACCTGACGGAGACGTTTGAAGTAGACCTGTAAGGCGTTCTCCGTGGCCGGAATCCGCGAGACTGCCGGACTTGCGTCCGCCAACGCTTGAAACGGTCTAGGGAAGTCACAGGATTCCATGTCTTTTCGTATTCCATGTTCAGCCCGAAGGGAAGAGGGGCGAAGGAATATCTAAAAAGTATCGCGGGTTCGGGTCAGAAAACCCCGGAGACCGGGAAACGGGGTTCGGTTTCCTCCCGGTCACTTGTAAGCAATGCCGCCGTCCCCGGACGGCCTGCCGGATATCTTGGAAAGGAAGTAACGCCATGTCTGAGGAAAACGGACTGTTCGCCAGAACCGACGAGGCCAGAAGCGCCCTCTCCGATAAGGTTCAGGAGACCGACGAGGAAAAGTACCTCATTTTCCGCTCCAGCAACATCCTCTACGCCCTGAGCACCGCCTACGTCATCGAAATCCTGAACAACGTCACCATCACGCGCATTCCCATGGTGCCCGATTATATCGCGGGCGTCATCAACCTCCGCGGGGCCATCGTGCCGATTGTCGATTTCCGCCTGCTCCTCGGGCGCATTCCCGAAGAGGAAAGCTGCGTCATTATCCTGAACATCCGCGAGACCAGCGTCGGCATCGTGGTCGACAGCGTCGACCAGATGGTCGACATCGCCCGCTCGGCCATTCTCCCCGTGCCGTCCCAGAACGAGCACCGCCTCGTCAGCGGCATGTGTACGGTTCCCGGCGGCGTGAGCACCATCATGATTCTCGACGGGGAAGCCCTCGAACACATCCACGAGTAAGGCGCAAGGACGGCATGAGTTACGAGGAAAAAATGCGAACACTCCTCATTTCCGATGAGGATTTCACGCGGCTGGTTCGTTTCGTACAGCGCAATTACGGGATTGACCTCCACCAGAAGCGGCAGTTGATTCAAAGCCGCCTGACCGCCACGATTAAAAACCGGGGTTTCGCCGACTTCAAGTCCTATGTCGACTACCTGCTCATCAAGGGAACCGGGGACGACATCAACGAACTGCTCGTCAAGCTCACCACCAACTACACCTACTTCATGCGGGAGACCGAGTCGTTCGACTACTTCCAGAAGAGCATCCTCCCGCAGATTACCCGGCGGCGCAAAATGGACAAGTCGCTGTCCATCTGGAGCGCGGGCTGTTCGTCCGGGGAGGAACCCTACAACGTCACCATGTACATGATGGACTATTTCGGCTCGCAGTGGGGCGCGTGGGACGCGCGCATGCTGGCGACTGACCTTTCCTTGGACGTGCTGAAAAAGGCGCAAATCGGCGTTTACCAGCTCCCCGACTCCATGCCGGAGCAGTGGAAGGAGAAGTACTTTACGCACGTCGGCGGGACGCGCTATCAGGTCTCGAAGAGAGTGCGCGACAACGTGATTTTCCGGCAGTTCAACCTCATGGACCCGATACAGTTCCGCCGGAAATTCGACGTGATTTTCTGCCGCAACGTCATGATTTATTTCGACCAGCCGACGAAAACCGCCCTCATCCGCCGCTTCTACGACGCCACCGCCCCCGGCGGATACCTCATCATCAGCCTGTCGGAGAATCTCCCGCCGAATCTGCCCTACAAGCGGGTATCGACCTCCATTTTCCAGAAGTAGTCCCGCTCGCGGCGCTTCCGGTTTTGCGAAGGGACGAACGACGGGAAAGGGGAATCGCTATGGCAGATTTCATCCAAAAAAAAATCCGCGTCCTCGTGGTCGACGACTCCATCCTCGCGCGCAAGGTCATTATAGACGGCCTGTCCGCGCGGCGCGGGATTGAAATCGTGGGCTACGCCATCAACGCCATGGACGCCAAAAACAAAGTCAGGCAGTTGAAACCCGACGTGATGACCCTCGACGTGCAAATGCCGGGCATGACGGGCCTAGACTTCCTGAAGTCGCTGTTGCCGGAGTACCCGCTCCCGGTGGTACTGGTGTCGGCGCTGAATCTGGGCGTGTTCGACGCCCTGCACGCCGGGGCCGTCGATTTCGTGCGCAAGCCCGACAGCGACATCAGCACGGAGGCCTTTGTGCGCATGCTCGGCGCGAAGGTCATAGAGGCCTCGAAGGCGAAAGTACAGGCCCCCAGCGCGCCGGCGTCCACGCCCGCGGCGGCGTCGCTGGGCGCGTCGGTGTCGGGGCGGGTTATCATCGGCCTCGGCGCGTCGACGGGCGGCACCGAGGCCACGCTGGAAGTCATGAAGCGCCTGCCGGAGGACATTCCCGGCATGGTCATCGTCCAGCACATGCCCACGGGCTTCACGAAGATGTACGCCGAGCGCCTCAACAAACTCTGCCGGATGGAAGTCCGGGAGGCCAAGGACGGCGACGAAATCAGGCGCGGCCTCGCGCTCGTGGCCCCCGCGGACTTGCAGTGCCGCGTACTGCGCAGCCCGCTGGGCGGCTACCGCGTGAGCTGTACGCCCGGGGAGCGCGTCAGTGGGCACAGGCCCTCCGTCGACGCCCTGTTCCAGTCCATGGCGCAGAACGTGCGCTGTCAGATGTACGGAATCATCATGACGGGCATGGGCCGCGACGGCGCCGCCGGACTGCTCGCCATGCGCAAGAAGGGCGCGTACACCATCGGGCAGGACGAGGAGTCCTGCGTCGTGTACGGCATGCCCCGCGCCGCCTACGACCTCGGGGCCGTCACGGTGCAGGCCTCCTGCAAGGACATCTCCACCGCGCTTCTGCGCCACCTCCGTTCGCGCCCCGCGGGCAGATAGCCAGATGAACCCCGCCCCTGTCAGCTGTACAGCCGTTACAGTTGACAGGGCTTTTTCGCGCGTGGGAAATTTTTTCAAAAGGCCGCGGCGCCTATTAATTTTTCGCGCGAATGTTCCGATAATCCTTATGAATAGTATTTTTGCAGACAACTCCGCTCGCGGAGGCCCAGAAAAGGGGGCGTCCCTGATGACGATTTCAGGAACTTTTACGACAAGCAGTCTCTCCAAGCCCGTGGAGCTACAGCGGGCTTATCAACAGCCGCAAACCGCCGCGGCGCAATCCCCAAAGCCGTCCCTCGCCCGGAGATTCGACAGCGTGACCATCTCCGGAGAGAACAGCCAGATATTCGCGAAGGAGGCCCGGAGCCGCCTCGCCCGCGAAGTGCGTACCGCGACTTCCTCCGGCTCCGTTTCCGCGCTCCGGGAGGAAATCCGGCGGGGCACCTACCACCCCGACAGCATGGAGACCGCCCGGAATATCCTTCTGTTCGGGGAGGGAGGATAACCCATGGAAGAACTCTACGAGGCCTTCTTCACGTATCTGGAAAAAGTCGGCGAGTACCTCGACCGCCTGTCGGTGCTCGCCAAGACGAAGAATATCGCGGCCCAGCGCGGCGACGTGCTCAGCGTCAACGAGTGCATGCGCGAGGAGCAGGAAATCGGCCTGACCCTGCGCCGCATGGAACAGCAGCGCGAACGGATGCTCACCGCGCTGAATCTGCGCGGGGTGCCGCTCTCGGGGGTGCCGGAACGCTGTCCGCCCGAACTGCGCCGGGCCGCCCGCGAGGCCGTCGAGACGCTCCTGACCAAGCGCGACATCTACCGGAGCGCCGCCGACGCCGCCCGCTCTACGCTGGAGTGCAGTCTGCACAACGTCGAGAAGCTCATCGAAGCCAAGGCGCCCGCCGGGCGTACCGGCCCGCGCGCGCGCGGCGGACTGTTCACCGACTACCGAACCTAATCCAAGGGGGGAAGCTCTATGAGCCTTGTTTCCACATTCGGCACCTACTCCATCGCCAAACTCGGCCTCTACGCCGCCAGTAAGGCCCTTGAAGTGACCGGCAACAATATCACCAACGTACAGACCGACGGCTACACGCGGCAGGCGCTCGACCAAGAAAGCTTACATATGGCCTCCGCCGACCGCTACGCCACCGCCAACGTGCTCCATATGGGCACGGGCGTTCTCGTGCCGAGCGTCAGCCAGTCGCGCGACATCTACCTCGACATCCGCTACCGCAACGAAAACAGCAGTGTCGGGAATCTGGATTCCAAGAAGGACGGCCTCGACAACATCGCCTCCATTCTCGACGAAGTCGCCAAGGGCGAGGACGGCGAAGGCGTGCTCGAAGGCATGTTCAACGACGCCATCGACCAGATGAACGCCCTCGCCGCCGAGGGCGCCGGCAAGGACCAGTACGACACCCTCTTCCGCTCCTCCATGTCCACCCTCACCAAACAGCTCAACCTCACCGCGCACAACCTCGAAAACCTCCAGCAGACGCGCGCCGACAAGCTGCAGGAGGACATGGACAGGGTCAACGACATCATTTCCAGCATCCGCGAACTCAACACCAGTATCCGCAAGTGCAGTATCTACGGCGACAGCGCCCTCGAACAGCGCGACCAGCGCAACGTCTTACTGGACGATTTGTCGACGTTCATGCAAATCGAGGTGGAGTACGGCGAGGAGGAAATCGGCCCGGGGCTTTCCGTCGAGAAGCTCATCGTCCGGACGGGCACCGAGCCCCACAGAACCATTGTTGACGGGCGCTACGCCTCCGAAGTCCTGATACGCGACGGCGCGGACGAGGGCGACAACCCCAACTATGACATCGACCTCGCCGAACTCACCGACGCCTACGGGCGCACGGTCGTGCTGCAGGAAAACGACTTGGGCGTCGTCAAGAACCGCGACATCGGCGCCGTCGTCGACGAGGACGGCGCAATCATCCACTACCGCAACATGAAGGAGGCCGAGGAGGCCGCCGCCGAAATGAACAAGGACGCCGTCGGCACGGAGTTTCACGCCGAAGTCGAGGAGGACGGCTCGTTCACCGTCCACGAGTACGGCACGACCGTCTACACCAAGTCCGAGGACGCCGCGCTGGCCCTCGCCGAAATCAAGAAGGACCACAACAAGCACGTCAACTCTTTGGGCGAAGTCACGCGCTACGACCTGCGCATCCTCGACACCGGGGGGCAGTTCGAGATTCACCAGTTCGAGGTCTTCCGCGGCGAAGTCCAGACCAAAGATACCGAACTCGGCGGCGCGCTCCTCGCCGACCGCGAAATCCTCACCGAAAAGGGCATTTTCGCCTCCGAGGCCGACCTTGCCCGCGATTCCAACGCCGCAAGCAAGCGCGGAATCCCCTACTACCGCAAGACCCTCGACGTGCTCGCCAATACCCTCGCCAACGAAATCAACAAGGCCAACCAGCTCCCCGACGAGACGGTTTACGAATCGACATGGGTCGAGTCCATCGACCAAGACGGCAACAGCGTCAGGACGCTGGAATTTATCGACCGCGACGGCAACATCGTCACCGGCGACAAGAGCCGCTACCAGCTCAAAGAGGAGTACAGCGACTACAACGGCGGAATCCTGCTGAGCAACCACAGCAACAGCAACGACGACACCGGAATCACCGCCGCGAACATCTCCATCTCCCGCAACTGGGCCAACGGTTCCTTCCGCGTCCTGCGCTCCATAGACCCCAACCCGCCCAGCACCGCCAAGGACAACCTGACGCACATCTGCAACGTCCTCACCGGGAACCACGAGTTCCACCCCAACACCGAGGACGTTTACGAGGAAGCCGCCTCCGGCGAGGCCTTCTTCACGGGCTCTTTCCAGTCCCTGCTCACTGACCACATGGTCTCCCACCTCGCCAGCGACCAGCGCAACGCCAACATTATGTACGAAAACCGCACCGCCTCCGCCGACGAGGTGTTCGTCAACCGCGACGGCACGATGGGCGTCGACCTCAACGACGAGGCCATGAACCTGATGATGTACCAGCGCTCCTACGCGGCGGCCTGCCGCCTGATGAC